>CANHSD010000252.1 GCA_947463105.1 Chitinophagaceae bacterium | reverse complement strand
GAAGAGGATGCATAATCAATGAAATTCCGCTTGGTCATCTCCCCCACCAATTTCACGGCAGAGGTGGATGCATCCATCATCACAAAGCTTCTGGCACCTCCGGAGGGCAAGGCAAACCTGAACTTCCCGGGAACGGTCATGTCTGCAACATACCTTCTCCCCTCCGTAAGTTCATACAAAACCGGGGCTACTGCATTGTTCCTGAAATTGACAATTTCAAGATAATTGCCAACAGAAGTTCCTGGAAGTGAGAACTCAAAAAGGCCATCCCCTCCGAAATCAAATTTTCTTGGGTATACCATTTCGTATTTGCCCAGTGTGACGCGATCAGACCCAACTGCACTTGCATTATGGACCCTGATGGTATCAACTGTCCGCCCTAAAAGCATCTTTGGAACGGCAACCGCAGTATTCAAAGCACTGAAATAGTCCATAGCACTATCAATCAGCCTGGTTCCATTGACTGAAACCTGAAGTTTTCTTGTGTTCAATGCATTGCCAAATGCAGTAATGGTAAGGTTGGCATCCGGGCCTTCTGGCGCGAAAAAAAGATTGTTGTATTGTTCAATCAACGGAGACCCGGGCTGTATATTCCGGCTGCTCCATCCCTCTCCATTGTCATAGGAAGATGAATACACATAGATGCCGACAATAGCGGCATAACCTGGATTGATCTGGTCCTTGAAATTGCGTTCAAGCCTGTGCATAAAATAGGGCTCAACTGGCAAGGAATTGGAGGCTGTATTGTTCTGTGAACTTATGACCCGCGCATTGGCTGTTGAGGCATTGACCGTTAGAAAATAAGCAGCGGTATCTGTCTGAAGGCTCCATTTGTCAGACAACTGGAATTCAGGTTTTTTGTACATGATGGCATCGGCCTTGCCATCATTCATTTGGCCAAAGAATTCAATAAAATCTGTGCTGCCCAATAAACCTGATCCTTTGCTGATGAAAACTGCCACCTCTTTACCATTGCGCCACAATTGAAAATGTTCTGCAGGCGTATTGCCCAATCCGTTGGATTGGAGGGTGGCAGAAGGAATCCTGTAAAGCCCCGTTTCTCCGACCTTGAACTTATAATAGCTTTTGTTATAATTGATCCACTCATTGTTGTACTGTGCCAACAAGGAAGTTGAAAACATCAACACCATCATGAGCAAACAAAGCCTTGTATGATACAATCCTTTTTCCATCAATAAGTGTTTTCTTTTCTGACGAGGTTGAACTTCAATGAAAATATATGGGTGTACAAGGGATTGGACTGGTTGGCCAGGTTGGTAAAGGCGTAATCAATCTCCACGTTTTTCAGCTTGAAACCAACACCCAATCCTGGCTGGTAAATCCAGACCTTCTTCAGGTTGGTTGAATCACCATCTTTCAATCCCTGTTGAAAATTATATATACCCAGCCTGCCAAACAACTGTTTCTTGTATTCGAGCTCAAGTCCAGCCCGTGGGTCCATGTTGACAGCTGACGAGCTGAGCAACACATTTCTCCTGCCATCAAAACTGAGGTCCATGTTCAATTCTGCACTCAGCCCAAGGTTCTCTGAAAGTTCAGCAAAATAAGATGCACCCAAGACAAGCCTGGGGGCAGTCAGTTCGGTCGACTTTACAGGAATATCGTTGTTGGTAAGATACAATACCTCTTTCTCCTTGTCTGTGAAACTGAAATTCCAGGCATTGAAGGTGGTGGTAACATCCTTTGCCATAAGGCCAACATTGAAACGCCTGGTCCTGTATTGCAATCCTGCATCCAACCCCAAACCCCAGGCCTTTGCAAAACTACCCACACTCCTGTGCACTACCTTGGCATTGGCTCCAAACGAAAACGTACGGAATTCATCACTAAATATCACCTGACCATAAGAAACCAACAAGGCATAGTCAGCAGAGGAAAAGGACCTGATGTTGTTGTAATTCACAGAACCATCGGGCTCCACCAAAAACAGGGTATTGGGAATATCATCCACGGCAAAACGAATCAGAGAAAAACCCAGGCTCCTCGTTACAACGGTTGGATCACCAATGGGCATCGCAATGGAAGCATAATCGTACTTCCCTATCCCCGCAAAATATTCAGCATGCATGAGTGAAGCCACAGGATGTTCTTTAATTTCTGTGAGGCCTGCCGGATTCCAATACCCCGCAGTGGCATCTGCCACGCTGGCCACCTGTGCCCCACCCATTCCCAAGCCCCTTGCACCTGCACCAATGTTCAGAAACTCATTGGAGTACTTCCTGAATTGAGCGGCGGTGTCATTCACCCACAGGCAAACAACAGCAAGAACACAAATTCGGAAATATGTCATATTTGACATCAAAGATAAACCAGGGTTATGATAATTAGTCCTAAAAGTCAATGCATACAGGTATTATTAACGTTTTAGCGTACCAAATATTGCCCATTTTGTGTGGGAGAACAAACCTTCCTACATTTGCGCAAACAACTTGAAATGAGCCTCATAGAAGAACTCAAATGGCGGGGAATGCTACAGGACATCATGCCTGGTACAGAAGAGCAGCTGAAAAAGGAAGCAACCACAGCCTATATTGGATTTGACCCTACAGCAGAGAGCCTTCACATAGGGAGTTTGGTCCCTATTTTGCTCCTGTATCACCTTCAGCAAGCAGGGCATAAGCCCATAGCCTTGGTGGGTGGTGCCACCGGAATGGTGGGCGATCCCAGCGGAAAAAGCGAAGAAAGGAACCTCTTGAACGAGGAAACCCTCCAGAAAAACATTGCTGGCGTGAGAAGTCAACTTGAAAAATACCTGGATTTCAATCCTGAAAGGGAAAATGCAGCAGAAATTGTCAACAATTACGATTGGTTCAAGGGCCTGGGATTCATTGATTTCCTGAGAGATGTGGGTAAACACATCACAGTGAACTACATGATGTCCAAGGATAGTGTGAAAAAAAGAATTGAAGGTGAAACGGGCATTAGCTACACTGAATTTGCCTATCAGCTGATGCAGGGATATGATTTCTATTGGCTCTACACCCACAAAAACTGCAAACTCCAGATGGGGGGAAGTGACCAGTGGGGCAATATCACCACTGGCACTGAACTGATCAGGCGCAAAGTGGGGGGCGAAGGATTTGCCTTCACATGCCCATTGATCACCAAGGCAGATGGGGGAAAGTTCGGCAAAACCGAAAAGGGAAATATATGGCTGGATCCGGAAAAAACAACTCCTTTCCAATTTTACCAATTCTGGCTCAATGCAGCTGATACTGATGCTGAGAAATGGATCAAAATCTTCACCCTGCTCCCCAAGGCAGAGATTGAGTCCCTGTTGTCTGAGCATGCTGTTGATCCCGGTGCAAGGATGCTGCAGAAAAAATTGGCTTCATCCATCACCAGTTTTGTCCATGGGGATGAAGAATGTGCTTCTGCGCAACAGACCACAGCGCAATTGTTTGGCAAAAAAGAAGAAATCAACCTTCATGAGTTGAGTGAAAACGATTTGCTCAATGCCATGGAAGGTGTGCCTGTGCACGCCATTCCCAGTGCTTCCATACACGCAGGGATTGATATCGTGTCTTTCCTTTTCGACACAGGCATTTTCCCGAGCAAAGGTGAAGCCCGTAAAATGGTTCAGGGAGGCGGCATCAGCATCAACAGAGAGAAAATCGCAGACCAGGCCTTCCTCATTGGATCATCAGTACTGCTGGCGAACAAATACATTGCTGTTCAGAAAGGAAAAAAGAACCATTACCTCGTCAAAATGGATTGAATAAAATTCATCAACGATTGATGGTGAAAATTTTGGCGCAAAAAAGTAAATATCCTATTTTTGCGTCCCGCTAGGGAGGATGCCCGATAGTATAATGGTAGTACGACAGATTTTGGTTCTGTTTGTCTTGGTTCGAATCCAGGTCGGGCAACAATAAGAAGTAAATAAGTGGTTGATTTTCAACCACTTATTTC
>CANHSD010000251.1 GCA_947463105.1 Chitinophagaceae bacterium | reverse complement strand
GAAAGTGGAAACAGAAGCGGATGTCATCAAGGCGATCGTCATCCAGAGTACACTTACATCAAGGCAGACCAGGATAAAAGGAAAATTATTTTCAGACTGTACAGGTGATGGCGCTATTGGTTTCAAAGCCGGTGCAGACCATGAATACAAGGTTGAACAGTTGATGGGCAGCAGCAATCTTTTCAATGTTTTGGATGTTTCAAACAGCGAAGAGGTATTGGCCTGTGAATGCAAGGACAAGAGTGCGTTGGCCATTAAATGTGAGCAGGGCGATTTTGATCAGCCCTTCCCGCGTTGCCCCTGGGCGCTTGATTTATCTGACAAGCCTTTCCCGGGTAGGAAAGGCCAGAAAACCTTTGGCAAGGAGGGGCTTGATTCGTTTGCCAACCAGTGGTATTGGGAAAGTGGTTTCAACAAGGATCAGGTGAATGAAATAGAACTCATCCGTGATCATAATTTCAGGGCCATGTATGGCGCATGGGATGCAATAAAAAATGTTGATAACATGTACCCCAAACACAGGCTTGGTTGGTCAGCGTTTATTGCCGGAAAACGTGAATCACGCCGCTTGATGGGGGATGTTGTACTGGATGCAGAGGATTTCAAAAAACAAAGAAAGTTTGAAGACGGGTCATTCCCTTGCTCCTGGCATGTTGACCTTCATACGCCCAAAAAAGAATTCAAGGAAGGATTTGAAAACATGGAATTTGTATCTGATTATACGCGTGGTGAAGAATACCAATATGGTGGAGAGTACTGGGCTCCGTACCGTACATTGTACAGCCGCAACATTAAAAATCTCTTCATGGCGGGCAGGTGCATCAGCGTAACAAAGACTGGCCTTGGCCCTGTTAGGGTAATGAAAACCTGTGGAATGATGGGAGAGGTTGTGGGTAAGGCAGCATCAATTTGCATCAAAAAGAATGTTTCTCCGCGAGAAGTGTATACACAACAGCTGCCTGAATTAAAAAGGCTTTTGGGGAGGCCTGGTTTTTCAAGGGCTTAAAGGAAAAACACCACAAAAACCTGATCCAATGGATCAGGTTTGCCGGAAAGTTGTCTGATGAGAAAACGGTGTTGATTAATCTGGAATGCAATCCCCAAAATCCATGTAGATTCTGGATGGCTCAAAGTTTACATTTTCTCCGTTGGCACTGACGACAACGAAGAATTTCAGCGTTGCGGCTACTTCTCTTCCACTTCCTTGTTCAGTAAGCAAAACCCTGATTTTGAATTCTATCTTTTGATGTTCATTCAGAAAAGAGTAATGGCCTGATGCGGAAGCTTTGACATTAGCCTGGTATTTGTTTTCTGAAAACAGGCCAACCCCTGATAAGCCCTGGCTGCTGATGTCAAGGTCATACATGACTTTGTTTTTGTTTTCAACAAAAGTGCCCCTTAATAGTAAGCCTCCTGTGAATTCAATGGGCTCTCCACAAACGGCAAGGATGGTTGACCCATCGATTTTTAGATTCATGTGGTGTACCCCGTTGATTTTTTTTACAGGTATCAGGTCATTGGATACAGGGTTGACAAACGCAAATGATGAAATGGCTAATAAAAAAGAACTGAGGATCAATAGTGACTTTTTCATGTTGTTTGATTTTGTGAAAGTGATGATATTGCTTTCCGGCCGTGCAAAAGTATCGTTAGGGGCGGCCTGGAATCAATGACCATACTCAGTCACTATACAAATACATCTCCTGATCTGTGATTGATATGTTAAAGTAGATTTAGCTTCCCGGAATCGTTAAACCTGAAGTTAGCAGTTGGGTCATAGGAGAAACCCTGCTGTATGAACAAATCATTTTTCTGCTTTACAATTGTAACATCTATTCTCTTTTTTGCTGCATGTAATAAGGAGGATGTTGTTTTGCCAGCTTCTCCAACGCTGAAGGATCCGGTATCAACTTTTGATACATATGTGGCCATCAAGGCATTTTTTGGTACTGAAATTGATCCTTTGAATTTGCCCAATTATGCGAACCAGGGGAAGCCGGCTTATATCACCAGGGATAACACCGGTTCCAATACCATCACCAATGAAAAAGCCACCATTGGAAGAGTACTTTTTTATGATAAACATTTAAGTGTAAACAATTCAATTTCATGTGGCAGTTGTCATAAACAAGCGTTCGCATTTTCTGACACTGCATTGGTGAGCAATGGTGTTTTGGGCGGAGTTACTGATCGTCACTCAATGCGGTTGATCAATGCTCGATATGGAGAAGAGTCCAGGTTTTTTTGGGATGAACGTGCCATTAGCCTCGAAGCACAAACGACACAGCCGATTGCCAATCACGTTGAAATGGGATACAGCGGGCAGTTGGGCAGGGATAACATGAATGCTTTGTTGGCCAAATTGCAAAAAATTGGCTATTACAATGAACTTTTCAAATTTGCCTACGGGGATGTAACGATTACTGAGACGCGGATGCAAGAATGCCTTTCCCAGTTTGTGAGAAGCATCCAATCGTTTGATAGCAAATATGACGCTGGGCGTGCCTTGGTCAACAACGCAAATCAGGATTTTAGCAATTTTACAACCATCGAGAATGAAGGGAAAAGATTGTTCATGACACCTCCTGTTTTTGATGCCAACAGCAGCAGGATTGGTGGTGGCTTGGGTTGCAACAATTGCCATAGGGCCCCTGAGTTTGATATTGATCCACGATCAAGAAACAATGGTGTGATTGCAACTGCATCAGGAAATGGCCAGGATATCACCGTTACAAGAGCTCCTTCATTGCGGGATTTGATTAACGCAGATGGTATCCTGAATGGTCGTATGATGCATTCTGGGGGAGTTCGGGATCTAGCTACGGCCATTTCACATTATGGAGGATTCATCAACGACAATGCCAATTTGGATCAAAGGCTAAAACCCAATGGTCGCAATGTTCAAAGACTGAACCTGCAGCAATCAGAAATTTCTTCAGTGGTGGCTTTTATCAAGACATTGTCAGGAAAGAATGTTTATACAGATAAGCGATGGTCTTCACCTTTCAAATAGGCATACTCGTTTGGTTTCATCGATTTTTCTTACATTCATCAAAATTATTACAATGAAAATATTGTCGTCTTTTATCCTTTTAATGATGGCTACTCTTGGCTCCTTTGCCCAGGAGAAAGTTGACCTCAACATGATGGCCAAGATCCGTGAACAGGGATTGGTTAAATCACAGGTCATGGATATCGCACTGAACCTTACCGATCTCAATGGGAATAGGCTTGCCAATTCTCCGGGATACACCAAGGCAGCCAATTACGCAAAAAACAAACTGACCGAATGGGGTGTTCAAAATGCAACCCTGGATCCCTGGGGTGAGTTTGGAAAGGGTTGGGAACTGGAAAAAATGTATTTCGCCATGACCGCTCCTTATTACAAGCCCATGATGGTTTATCCCAAAACCTGGACCAAGGGAACAAAGGGATTGAAATCCGCTGAAGTGTTGCTGGTGGATATCAAAGATTCTCTTGCTGTGATGGCTTACAAGGGCAAACTCAAGGGCAAGATCATTTTGCCAGACATGTCTTATGATTATGTGCAAAGCTTCAAGGCGGATGCACAGCGGTATACCGATGATCAACTCGTTAAAATGGCTGAGGCAAAAGGAGTTCCTGCCCAGCAACAACGTCAGCCCCGCGACACAGCCGCCATGCGCAGGATGCGTGAGCAGATGCAAAGAGGTGGTTTTGGGGCAATGCGGTTTCTGACCATGTTAAAGACCATGGCAGTTGAAGAAGGCGCGGTAGCCATGGTGAGTACTTCGCTGAGGAATCATGATGGTACTGTATTTGCCCAGGGTGGTGGAGCGTACAAAGGTGGAGATCCAGAAAACTTTCTGGACATGGCCATGGGTGTTGAAGATTACAATACCCTGTTGAGAATAGCAAAATCCGGAACTGCTGTGAAAGTGGACACTGAAGTAAAAACAAAATTCTATGCAGATGACCTT
>CANHSD010000250.1 GCA_947463105.1 Chitinophagaceae bacterium | reverse complement strand
GTTGTTTAAAATCGATTATGCCAGTGTTGGCAATCAAAATTTTTACTTTGATTGATTTTGATGCCGGAACATCAAGAACAAAAAACCCTTTATCCTTGCCAAGGGTAACATCTTTTCCTACAACGGCAACAAGGGCATTGGTTTTTGCGATTCTCATTTTTAGCTTCGTTGTAGAAGGTGCGATGTTGAGTGTTCTTGTAAAAATGGGCTTGTCTGCAGTTCCTTCAAGACCTAATTTTTCCAATACCATTGTATTGCCAACTGCATAGGAAATGATCACCTTGTCCTTATAATGATAGAGGCCTTTGTATTGTGTCCATGAACGGGGCAATGGACCGAATTTTCTTTTGTCTACTGCAGTAAACCGGTTGTCGGCAAAGGAACCATCTGCAGGATTTGCCCATCCTGGTTCAACGGGGTTTGAAAAATGCAGATTCCCCATAATTCTTGGCGAGATGTTGTGCTTCCCGTTTAAAAGTATTCCGTCCCAATCTATAAAGCCCTTGCCTGTCCATCCTCCTGCAATTCTCATCAGGTCATGGTCAAAAATCATCCAGGCATTTCCCGCTGCTACGCCACCCGTGCCTTCATCCAGTCTTACGGCGATTCCCTTGTAGGCAAAGTTGGCATCTGAATAGTTTTCATCTTTCAATGGCGCTTGTCCTCTTGATGTTTCCCGGGGTTTGGCATTTGTATCAGCCAGTTCATAGGTATTGATGAAATAATTCCCATAGTCCATCTCCGCCCAGGGTTTCCTTTTATTGGGTAAGGGCCCCTTGGTTTTACCCGTAGGAATACTTGATAAATAATTTGAGTCAACCTTGAAATAGGCTGTATTGTTTTGTTTTAGGATAAACTCTTCCCTGACATAATTGATCACATCATATTTCTCTACTGGCGTTAAATTCGTTTGGGCGGGCATCCCAGCATATCCCCTGGTCAGTGTTTGGTACATTGAATAAGGATCTTTTCCAACTTTGAATTTATCCTTCCAAAATTTGAATGCAGTAGGAATTGATCCCTCCTGGCTCGGAGTTCCGTGGCAGGTAATACAGGTCTGGTTGTAAATGTCTTTGCCTTTTCTGAATGACGCTTCTGGGTGATTTTGAATATCAGTCATCAATCCCTTGTGGTCAATCTCTTTTTCATAGTCAGGCAATTGTTTTTCCTCAAGCGTAAAAATGGCTGCTGCTGGTTTGTACATGCTTTTGTTCTTGCATGAAGCCAGCAATATGAAGATGAAAATTGAAAACGAAATTATTTGTTTAGTCGAGGACGCCATATCAATATTTTTTAAACTTTGTTTTAATCTTTTGGGATGAATCAAAATGGATATTGATTCATCCCTGTGCTCAATGTTGGACATACTTTGAAATTATCATTTATATTTCAGTTATCTGCCACTGTTGGGCCTTTAATTTTAATAGGCAGGCCAGAATTATGGACAATTTTGTGTTCCTCAGTTCTATACTGATTGAATGAACTGCAGGATTTGTTTATCGTTGTATTAGCGTTTAATCAATTGTGTAAACTGGGATGATAATTTAATAGCTTTACGCATGCCGTTATCCGAGGAGCAATACCGCTATTTTGTGTTGAACAAGCCCTATAACATGGTCTCACAGTTTGTGAGTTCCCACAAAGTCAGGCTTTTGTGCCATCTCCAATTTGATTTCCCGGAGGGTACGCATGCCATTGGGCGCTTGGACAAGGATTCAGAAGGACTGTTGCTGTTGACAACAGACAGGAGGATTACCCGATTGCTGTTCCAAAGCAAGGTGCCGCATTTCAGGAAATACCTGATTCAGGTCAGGGGCGTGGTGGATGAAGCAGTTGTTGAACGGTTGAGGAACGGCGTGCCGATTCCTGTTGCTGCAGAAACCTCATATGTGACCAAACCCTGCGAAGTGGAACATGTTGATGAGCCAGCCGGATTGTTTTCCAATGGAAATGAATTGCATGAAAGGGTTCCGCGCAGTTGGCTGACGATCAGCCTCACGGAAGGCAAATACCACCAGGTCAGGAAGATGGTCCAGGCAGTGGGGCATCCCTGTAAACGGTTGATTCGTCTGTCCATTGAAGACATTGAACTGGAAGACATGCAACCCGGGGAAATTAGGGAACTCAACCAGGAGGATTTTTATAGGAGGTTGAGGTTGGGGTAATGGATTCTTTCATTATTCGATAAAATTCCTGCATTTTTGTAGTAGTCCAATTATTCTGTAAGTAGAAAAATCCAGACATGCACGATCAATACCAGGAATTACCTTGTTTTATCGTTATAAAAGAACCTAGCATTATCAATAAGTAGCTCATGTTTATTTGTATCCATACCTTTTAAACATTTGATAATGAGTTATTTACTGGAGTTTAATTACTTAATTGGGGTCATTTGTGCGGCCTTTGGCTTTTTTGTCTCAGTTCTATTATTTGTGGTAAACAGGGAAAATTCAATTTCCAAGCAACTGCTCGCAGGTGTAATCTTTTGCCTATCTCTTTTTTCATTGAGTTATGGGTTGGCGGTTACTCAATTTTATTTAAAATTTCCTCATGTATGGCGTTTGGCAGCACCTTTTTCAGGTTTGATGCCCGCCTTGCTGTATTTGTATGTTCGATCTGTTCTTTACCAGGAGTTTAGGTTTCGGCCCAACGATTTCTTACTGGTTATCCCTGCAGTTTTGATGTCAATCAATTTTTTGCCATTTTATATGCTTCCTGGCGATCAAAAAAGGGCAATCATATTGCAAATACTTGCCAACAAGAAGTTGGCCTTGGTTGAAATCGATGGAATTTTCCCTCAAGGTTTGGGAATACTCATCAGAACTGTAACAACCGTCTTTTTCACTCTTTTTGCTTTTTTTCAAGTATACCAACACAAACGAAAGTTAATTTTCAAAGGGGAGACTGATGGAAATCAACATCACGAAATTTACAAATGGCTTTATTTTTTATTGACCTGCATCACTTTTTCATTTCTACTCTTGATTCTTTGGCATTTCTTGGCGATATCCAATAAACTAGAATTCTCTTTTGCCATCAGCTTTACCTTAGCTGGACTCATCATTATCATTTGTATTTATCTTTTTTTCAAACCCAGGATTTTGTATGGGCTTCAGGGTTGGGTTGAAAAATCATCTTTATTAACTAAAGAAGCCATCAAAGATCAATCACTGCCTATTACATTGTCCAATCCCCCTAAAGCATCTTTTTTTACAGAGGAAATGAGGATGGAAATGAGCACCAGTATAAAAAACCATTTCAAAAACAATAAGCCTTTCCTGGCTACAGGGTATAAAATCAAGGATTTATCCCAGGAGTTGAAAACTCCAATCTATCTAATTTCGTCATTTATAAACCAGGAATACGGCAAAAACTTCAATGAGTTGATTAATGAGTATAGGGTAGATTATATTACTGATCTTCTAAACGAATCACCCGATAGTCAAAACTTTACACTTGAAGCTCTTGCCAAATCTGCCGGCTTCAACTCGAGAAATACTTTTATTGAAGCTGTTAAAAAGAAATCCGGAATGACTCCATCAAACTATTTCAGCAAGAAAATCAGCTGAGTTTAGGCCAAATCTTGTTCAATATTATCAAATATTAAGTATTCTTAACTAGATTTATTAGGTATAAATACGTAAAATTGATTGATTTGTACAATCTCCATTTTGCACAATTCAATGAAAATCCAATGTTTGAAACCAAGAAAAATGAAGTTGCCAGCATTGTCGGCAGTAAAATTCGAAGCATTCGCCAATCCAAGGGGTTGACCATTGAACAACTTTCTTTTGAAGTTGGTGTTGAATATTCACAGCTCAGCAGAATTGAGCGCGGGCGAGTAAACACCTCCGTTTTTCAACTTTTTTTGATTACTAAGGCCTTGAACATCAGTTTTTCTGAAATTATCAACTGCTTAGATGGGGTTGAGTTTAATTTGTTAGGTTAATTGTTCTCCTGGCCCTTCTTGTATGTCAAATAAGACATTTTCATTGCACCCGACCTTTTCTATTTTCATGCAATGGAAGTTATTG
>CANHSD010000249.1 GCA_947463105.1 Chitinophagaceae bacterium | reverse complement strand
CACAATGGTACTGTCATCTTCTTTTGCAATGGCCTTGCGCAGGTTAGCGGAATCCATCCTGTACAAATTGAAATCCCTTGCAAATACCACCCATTGCTGATCGGGAGAAACATTGGCCCAAGAAGGCTTTGGCGTAGGTTTCTTATGGTCCTTCAATTCAACAAGTGAATCAAGCATGATATTGTATTGGAAATGAAAAACCTTTTTTTCTTTGGTGGATGGTCCTTTTTTGGTGGTGTCTTTTTTCTCAACATCCTGGGTACTTTTCACTTCGAACTGTATCCAGTTCTCATCCTTTACAAACTTGAGGTTGTCGATGGAAAGATGTTTGCCGTCAAAAGGATCTTTTACAATTCTTGTGATGGATGCAGCCAATTTATCATTGTCGAACATGGGAACTTTTGACAATTTCACCGGATCTACTACATACCATTTTTTACCAGCGGTTGTTTCATAGGTATACCAAAACTTAACCCCACCTTTCATCCAATGAGGATCTACTGCAGTGGAAAACAACATTTTCTCCAATTTTTTGGGAGAGAACCTTGCGGCCAATTCATAGTTTGCTTTTGAGGTGGGTAGTTGTTGTGCAAAAGTGATCGTGGAGCTTGCTAATACAAGCATCAAGAAAAAAATCCGTTTCATGCAGTTGGTTTTCGGTTGTGCATAAAGATAATCCCATTTTGTCTAAATTCGGGTTCATAACAGCAACATGAAAAAGCTTTTTCTCATCCTTTTTTTCCTGACCGCCATGACGCAAAACAGTACAGCACAAAAGACCCTGCGCTTTCTTGCTTTGGGAGACTCTTATACAATAGGAGAAAGCGTTCCGGTCTACCAGTCATTCCCCTATCAAACCGTACAATTGTTGCGAAAAAAAGGAATGGCTGTGCATGCGGCTGAAATAGTAGCAAAAACAGGATGGACCACTGATGAACTGATGGCTGGCATTGATAAAACAGTGTTTGAAAAAGAATACGATATCGTAACGCTCCTGATAGGGGTCAACAACCAATACAGGGGTAAGCCAGCTGATGCCTATGCCATTGAATTTGAAACATTGTTGAACAAAGCCATTGCTTTTGCCGCAGGCAAGAAAAAACAGGTGTTTGTTTTGAGTATCCCGGATTGGGGAGCAACGCCATTTGCAGAAGGTCGGGACAGGAAGAAAATTGCAGCGGAAATTGATGTTTTCAACAGCATCAACAAGAAGATCACTGAATCAAGGGGAATCACATACATTTCAATCACGGAAGGAACAAGAGAAGCCACATTTAATCAACAGTTGGTGGCAAAAGATGGACTTCATCCCTCGGGCGATGATTATGCCCGATGGGCAGAAAAACTCAGCACTGCGATTTTGGCTATAGCCTTTTGAGCAGCTCCCTGACAATTTTGAAGGCGAAAATTCCAACAAATACCAGAATGCCTACACGGATTTCAGACTTGTATTTTTGAACGAATTGCCTTAAATGATTCATCATGCTTTGGCTTTTAAAAGTAAGCTATCTTGCCTTTGTTTGTCAAAGATAATTCGCCATTTCATTGGCGTAAGCACTTGCCTTGGCTCCGGCCATTGCTGCGAAATCATTTCCGGCAGATGCGAAGATGATATCACGGCTGACATTGACTAAAATCCCAACATCCTTGTTCATGGCTTTCTGGGAAATTTCGGCCAAACTCCCGCCCTGTGCGCCAACACCTGGCACCAAAAAGAAATGATCGGGTGATATTTTTCTGAGGTTGAGGAATTCATCAGACCTGGTGGCGCCTACCACAAACATCAGGTTCTCGGTGGATCCCCATCCTGCAACAGTTTGGATAACTTTTTCATACAAGCGGCCATCTTCTTTCAAGTCTTTCAATTCAAAATCAGCAGCTCCAGGGTTAGAAGTCAGCCCAAGTACAATGGCCCATTTTCCTTCAAACTGAAGGAATGGCTTTACGCTGTCCTCACCCATGTAAGGAGCAATGGTGATGGCATCAAAAGGAAGGTTTTTCAAAAAAGCAATGGCATATTGGGTGGATGTATTGCCGATATCCCCACGCTTGGCATCGGCAATCCTGAAATGTGTTTCAGGAATATAATTTACAGTCTTTTCCATAGAAGCCCATCCGCGTAAACCCTGTGCTTCATAGAAAGCAGTATTGATTTTGTACGAAACACAATAAGGCAAGGTTGCATCGATGATGGCCTTGTTGAAAGCAAAAACAGGATCCTCTTCCCCCAGCATACATTCTGGTAACTTGCTAGGATCAGTATCCAACCCTACGCAGAGATAAGACTTTTTTGCTCTTATATGATTGATCAGTGCTTGTTTGGTCATGGTGAAACTTGAAAATTAATGAGGTCATTCTCCTTTATATCTATGCTTGAACATGTTTGTCTGTAGCATATACCTCAAAGATAATGGCTTTCAATGCGGTATAAAAATGCCAGACTTCAGTGAAAGTATTGTACAACGGAACTGGTGCCAGGCGAATTACATTGGGCTCCCGCCAATCCACCATGAACCCTTTATCAAAAAGCAGGTCATAAACCTCCCTCCCTTTCTCTTTGAACAACAGGGAAACCTGGCATCCTCTTGCATCAGGCGTAAGGCATTCAAAATGTTCAGATCCAAGATCATTGATTAGGGCAGAAAGCCAGGCCATCATTTTTTCCTGCTTGGCTAAAATATTTGTCCATCCGGCTTGGGTAAAAATATCAAGGGAGGATTTAAGGCAGGCATAGAGCAAGATGGATGGTGTACTCAGCTGCCACCCTGATGCGTCAGGTTCTGGCACAAAGCGATTCTTCATGGCAAACCTTTCTGCTTTATCGTACCCCCACCAACCTGTAAGTCTTTTCAGCGTTTTATCCGCGTGATGTCTCTCGTGCACAAATACAGCAGCCACAGCACCAGGTCCACCATTCAGGTATTTATAAGAACACCAACAAGCAAAATCAATATCCCAGTCGTGTAGATTCAATTTCACATTGCCCATGGCATGGGCCAGGTCAAAGCCAACCAATGCACCGGCATCGCAAGAGGCCTTGCTGATGTGCTGCATATCCAACAACTGACCGGTATAGTAATTGATTCCGCCGAGGAAAACCAAGGCCAGTTCATCAGCGTGGCTTTGGATAGCTTGTATAATGTCTTCATTGCGCATGGCAATATTCTCACTGCCAGCATTGACTTCTACCAAAATCTCCGATGGATCCAGCCCCAGGTGTTCAAGAAATGAGTGGATCGCATATTGATCGCTGGGAAATGCCTTGGATTCTACCAGTATTTTTTTCCGTTTACCCATGGGTCGGTAAAAACTAACCAGCATCAAATGTATATTGACCGTAAGCTGGTTCATCACGCTGAGCTCTGCAGGTTTGGCACCTGCAATAACAGACAATGGTTCAAGCAAGGAATTGTGTAATTCCAGCCATGGTGCTTTTCCAGCAAAAAAAGATTCTACTCCCTCATCAGCCCAATGCTGAAGGATCGTATTGATGGAGGCTGCAGTTGATTTGGGCTGAAGGCCTAGTGAATTACCTAAAAAATACATGCGCTGATTTCCGTTTTTTTCAGGCACCAGGAAGTGGTTCCTGAACCCTTGTAGAGGATCAGCCGCATCAAGCGATTGCGCAAAAAATTCGTTGAATTCAAATGTCGTCATTGATCAGATGCTTCCGGTTCTGCCACCATCTACTGGGATACAGATTCCATTGAGGTAAGAAGCTGCAGGAGATGCCACAAAAGCAGCAACAGCAGCAATTTCAGCAGGGGTTCCAAAGCGCTTGGCAGGAACGGAGGATTTCATTTGTGCCTGCATGGCAGCCTTTTCAATATTTGCCCTTGCAGCAAAATTTTCAGCGACAGCCTCAAGCCTTGCAGTGGAAATGAATCCTGGCAGCAGGCTGTTAACCGTAATGCCATGCACAGCCAATTCGTTTGACATGGTTTTTGACCATGAAGCAACTGCGGCACGGATGGTATTGGACACGCCAAGATTATCCAGTGGAATCCGCACAGAGGTGGAAATGACATTGATGATGCGGCCCCAGCCATTTTGTTTCAT
>CANHSD010000248.1 GCA_947463105.1 Chitinophagaceae bacterium | reverse complement strand
GAACAAACGGAACAGGAAAGATTTTTATTGACCAAAAAAACAAGCGGCATGGGATACAGGGACAATACGGGATCAGGCCGTTCAAATCTGTTCAATACAGCAAACCCTTTGGTGATGCTGGTTGTACTGCAAATTACTTTTTTCATTCTGATGAATTTCCTGAAAAGCATTTATGTGTTTTCAAGGATTCCGGAAGAGCAATTTTACCGCAATATTTACCATTGGTTTGTGATGCCTGCAGACCCCATGCAATTCATCACGAGGCCATGGACCCTGATTACCATGCAGTTCACTGAAGTGAAGGTTATCCTGGTCATCAGCAACCTGATTTGGTTATGGACTTTTGGATACCTTATCCAAGACCTGATCGGCAACGGCAAGATCATTCCCATTTACATCTACAGTGCCACCATCTCAGGCATTGCATTTTTGGGGGCTGCCAATATTTTTTATCCAGGCGCAACACAATCCATGTTTTTCAGTGGGGCTGTGTCCGGAATCCTTGGATTGGCAGTGGCAGCCACTACTGTATCTCCACAATACCGTTTTTTTCCCATGATTGGCGGTGGCATTCCGTTGTGGATCATTGCAGTGATTTATTTGCTCTTGAACCTCTCTTCCGCTTTCACTAATCCCATTTTGTTGCTGCCTTTTGCTGCCGGAGGATTGACTGGTTTTGTATACATCCGCATGCTGCAGAAAGGGAATGATCCTGGTGAATGGATGAATGCATTTTTTTCCTGGATTGGAGCATGGTTTACCCCATCAAAAAATAAGGGATATTCTGCAAAGCAATCCTCCTTCTACAACCAGGGCACCAAGGTTCCGTTTGTCAAAAAGCCCAATATCACACAAGAAAGAATTGATACCATTCTTGACAAGATCAACCAGAAGGGCTATGATCAATTGACCGAAGCGGAGAAAAAGATATTAAAGGAAGCCAGCAAGAAAGACCTATAAATAGCCCATGGGTAATTTTTTCAAATCCGTTTCTGTTGGGGTCATGATGCTGCTCAATATCATTGTTGCTGCATTGTACCTGGCATGCAGCTTTGCTCCGTACATGCATCCAAAGACCTGGTGGTTCACTGGTTTTTTGGGCCTGTTTTTTCCCTATCTTTTTGTACTCCTGTCGCTCTTCCTTTTGTTTTGGATTTTTGTTCGCATCAAGTGGGCCTTTTTCCCCCTGCTGGTGATGTTGGCTGGTTTTTCCGCAGCAGGCAAACACGTTTCTTTCAAAGGCGGGGATGATTTTTCGTTGAAGAAATCGCCTGCTTCCATCCGATTCATGAGCTGGAACCTGCGTCATTTTATTCCTTTTGATGAAAGCATGTTCAAGCCTGATCAGGATAAGCACCTGCAATTGATCCTTGACCAGGTAAAAAAATACCAGCCTGATGTCATTTGCTTTCAGGAGTTTGTGTCCATGCCAGGAGCGGGCAACAAGGATCCGATGCATTATCTCGAACATGTACTTGGGTACAAGTACCATCAATTTGCAGGGGAAGATATTTTTGATACAAAGCAGTACAGTGGAATTGTTATTTTTTCGAAGCTTCCCATCGCTGGGGGCGGTGTTGTTCCTTTTCCCCCCGCTTCACCAGATGCCAATGCTGAAAACACCGTTTTTGCTGATGTAGTCGATGGTTCAGATACGCTTCGCGTTTATGCTGTTCATTTTCAATCTTTTGGATTTGGGGCAAGGGAATACGGGGTCATCGACGACGTAAAGGCAAAAAATGACAGCAGCGTCATCCAGTCCAAACAGTTGCTCAAAAAAATGCGCAATACTTTTTATTGGCATGGGATGCAATCTGATTTTATTGTGAACGAAATAGCAACTTCTCCATTCCCCACTTTTGTGATGGGTGATCTGAATGATGTTCCAGGATCCTACACCTATTCCGCGGTGCGGGGCGAGAGGAAAGATGCATTTCTGGAAAAAGGGACTGGTTTGGGCGCAACGTTTACGAGTTCCTCCTCTTTCATGCTACAGCTTTTGCCCACCTTGAGGATTGATTATATTTTTCATCCTCAGCAGTATGAAGCCTTGCAGTTTACCCAGGGAGGAAAAAGACTCTCTGATCATTCGTTTCTGGTCTCAGACATCAGAAAAAAATAGGCATCTCCCGGGTTCGACCCCTGTTCTGCTTTTCAATCTTTATCTTTGCCCTTACAATTTTATTTATGTCTTCATTGCAGTTTTATAATTCACTTACCAGACAAAAGGAAGTATTCAGTTCATTGATTCCAGGCAGGGTTGGCATGTATGTATGCGGCCCAACCGTTAGTGGAGAAAGCCATCTTGGGCATGCAAGGCCATTCATCACCTTTGATATTGTCTATCGATACCTCCGCCATCTTGGTTATCAGGTTCGGTATGTGCGCAACATCACTGATGCTGGTCATTTTGAAGAAGAGGGAAGAGAGAGTGAAGACAAGATTTCTAAAAAGGCCATCCTGGAAAAAATGGAACCCATGGAGCTGGTGCAGAAATACACCAATCTCTTCCATTGGGCGATGAGGGAGTTCAACAATGTGGAGCCCAGTATCGAGCCCACTGCAACAGGACATATTGTTGAGCAGATTGTCATGATCCAGCGGATTATGGCAGATGGCTATGCCTATGAAGCCAATGGTTCAGTCTATTTTGATGTTGAAAAATACCACAGGGATTTCAGTGCAAAAGGCATGCAGTATGGCATCTTGAGTGGCAGGGTATTGGATGATCAACTCGAAACAACGCGTGAGCTGGAATCGCAGGAGGAGAAACGCAACAAGGCTGATTTTGCCTTGTGGAAACATGCCGCGCCAGAACACATCATGCGCTGGCAAAGCCCATGGGGAGAGGGTTTTCCCGGATGGCATATCGAGTGTTCTGCCATGAGCAACAAATATTTGGGGGCTGAATTTGATATACACGGTGGTGGAATGGACCTTCAGTTTCCTCACCATGAGTGTGAGATTGCACAGAGTGCGGTATGCAACCACCAGATTCCTGCGAAGTTCTGGTTGCACAACAACATGATCACCATCAACGGCCGAAAGATGGGAAAGAGTTACAACAATGTGATCAAACTCAGTGAACTGTTCAGCGGATCACATGAGATACTGACGCAAGCGTATTCTCCCATGACGGTTCGTTTTTTCATTCTGCAAACGCATTACAGGAGCACGTTGGACTTTAGCAACGAAGCCTTGCAGGCCGCTGAGAAAGGCCTTAGAAGAATCTGGGAAGCCTTCACGCAACTGAACAAGTTTGTTGTTTTAGACAACAACATCAGTGCCGGAGATCCTGATTTGGAGCAGCATTGTTTTGAGGTGCTCAGCGCATTAGACGATGACATGAACGATGACCTTAACACTGCAAAAGTATTGGCAGGTCTGTTTGAGCTGGTGCCGATCATCAATTCTATCAAGGATGGTTTGATCAAAAATAATGCCCTCACCACAGCCACCATGCTGTTGATGAAAGAGAAGTTCAATACTTTTCTGGTTGATATTTTTGGATTGAAGGACGAAAAAAAGCATGATGACCAGAAACTTGGCGCTGTGCTCCAGTTGATTGCAGATATCAGAAAAGATGCCCGGGAGAAAAAAGACTATGCCACTTCAGACAAGATCCGCAACCAGTTGCTTGAAGCAGGCATACAGCTCAAGGACGAAAAAGATGGCGGTCTCAGTTGGGTGCTGGTCTAGTCAGTCGATTGCAGGCTTTATTTTTTGATGGACTGCACGATGCTTTCAATCCCTTCATGTGTTGCCAACCGTTTGTTCATTCTGGTCAATGATTGATCAGAAATGGACCAGTTCATCGGATAGTCCTCCTCCTCACCTTTTTTATACAGGTTGATGGACCTATATGTAGTATCTCCATTGTAGATCTCGAGTAGATATTTATACAGGCGCAGGTTGTTGATATCCGTTTGTCTTGCATAGGATCCTACAATTGTTTTTACCGGCGCTGCAAGATCATTGACGAGCGGATGTGTTGTTGAAATCTTCTTTTCTGTTTCTGTTTCATTGGTGATGTGCAGCACATTGAACCTGATTTTTTTATAGTGATGTTGAGGTTTGTTTTTGATGCTGTCCATGATCATGCTGTGAAGATCGAG
>CANHSD010000247.1 GCA_947463105.1 Chitinophagaceae bacterium | reverse complement strand
TTCGGTATAGCGTTTGGTCAACGTGCTTTGGTCTGCAGGAAACTCGATGACCTCTTTATTTTTCATGAGCGGTGTCTGGTGGTTCTTGTTGGCTATTTTCAGCGTAGCATAGTTTTGTATCATCTCCCTGGTCATGCCATTTCGAAGCAATGCGTTTTCAGATAATACCATGTCAGGCGCTATGGTCATGTCATTGCTATAAGGCACACCAAAATATTGGTCAAAACCGTTTTGGGTCGGTAAAAACATTTTTTTATCACCCAAATGCCATTTCCCAGCCATGGATGTTGCATATCCTTTTCCCTTGAGCAATTCAGCAAGGGTTTGTTCTTCTGGGTTTATACCAGTGTTGCCAGGATTGTCTTTACTTTCCGGGAAAATTACTTTTGGCAAGCCCAGACGCTGTGGGTAACAGCCAGTCAACAGGGCGGTACGAGATGGCGTACATATAGATGCAGCTACATGAAAATCAGTGAATTTCATGCCATTGGCTGCCAATTGATCAATGTTTGGAGTGGAGATGGTAGTAGACCCATAGCAGCTTAAATCGGCATAGCCCATATCATCCATGAAAATGACTACGATATTGGGTTGCTGAGGGGCTGGTTTTTTTCCTGCTTGGAAAGAAGTGAAAGCCAATACCATTATGGTCAGTGACAGCATTTGTCTAAAAGATTTAAGGTTCATATTTTTCATTTCAGTAGAAAAAAGTTAATAATTGAAGTTTCATTTATTCGTTGATGAATTTAACGCATTATTGTTATCTGACCTCATAGAGATTTCGCCAGGGCTAGGATGACGAAATGTAATTGCCCTGGTGATGAATGAAAGTGTAAACCAAGTCGACTCAGTGTTTTGCTTCATTTTTTCTAAGAATAAATGGGGTCGATACAATGCGGGATTCATTCTAGCCAATTGAACCGGCATCTCGAAAAATGGCCCACAGGTGAGTAGACCCCTGGCTATGTAAAATCAAAGCCAAAGTAAATTTCGTAATTTGTGTTTTTTAGCAGATATAATATCGGGTCTGGGGTTCAATTCCCGGACCCTTTTCTCACCCCGCAATGGGTATATCATTTATTAACTCAAAGAAAATGAAGATGAAGATCGAAGGTTTAATCGCTGCTGCTTTTACCCCTTTCAACGAGGATGGTTCTCTGAACCTTGGTTTGGTGCCAGCATTGGTAGAGAAGCTTTTGCACGATGGGTTGAAAGGTATCTTTGTTTGTGGCAGCAATGGCGAAGGCCCTAACATGACCACTGAGGAAAGAATGAAGGTGGCTGAGGCATTTGTAAAAGCCGCCAACAAGCGATTGCTGATCATTGTCCATGTTGGGCACAGCAGCATCGCTGAATCAAAAAGGCTTGCCGTTCATGCACAGGCAATTGGCGCTGATGCATTTTCATCTGTTGCGGCCTTTTATTTTAAACCCACTTCAGTAGAAACATTGGCGCATTGTATGGCTGAAATTGCAGCTGCTGCACCCCAACTTCCTTTTTACTACTACCATATTCCCATCCTTACCGGGGTGGGAATGGACATGATTGATTTTTTGAATTATGCAGGTGATCTCATTCCAAACCTTGCAGGAATCAAGTATACCTCTGCTACCATTCATGAATACCAAAGTTGTCTTGAGTTTAAAAACGGAAAATTCGATGTGCTCTTTGGTTTTGATGAGTTGTTGTTGCCTGCCCTGTCTATCGGCTCAAAAGGCGCCATTGGTAGCACCTATACTTTCGCTGCGCCAGAGTATCTGAAAACAGCAGCATTCTATCAGCAGGGCGAAAACGATGCAGCAAGGGAAAACCATTCATTTATGGTAGAAGTGATCCGCATCTTTGCTCGTTATCCATCTGTCCCTGCCCAAAAAGCCATCATGAAAATGTTGGGTTTTGACATGGGGCCTTGCAGGCTTCCACTGGTAACACTGAACAAAGCAAATTACGATAAGCTACAAACGGAGCTGGGAGCGGTTGGTTTTTTTGACAGGGTTCCTTCCATTTCCATGGACGTAAAAGAATTATAACCTTTTAAAATTTTCCCAAATGAAGCTGAATAGATTTTTTGCCATGGTCATTTCCTTGCTGGTGTTCCTTGCCATCGCGAATGCACAACCCGCTGCTGAAGTAACGGTGTTGCAAGAGCAATACCAGGTTCCCTTGTTGAAGGGGAAATCAAACAATCCATTCATCAGGTTGAAATTGGTGGTTTCAGACAATAAGGGAATTGCGGTAAATGGGTTTCAATTCAGCTTGAAAGGGACTACCGCTTTGCAGGATATAGAACAACTCGCCTTGTACTATTGTAAAAATGATTCCACTGCAAATGCATCATTGGATTTTTCCAAGTCACAAGTGTTCGGCAGTATTTCATCCATCAAAAATAAAATTACCATCAGTGGTTTCCAACAGCTTGATCCCGGTACCCATTATTTCTGGTTGAGTTGCACCCTGGCTTCCAATGCCAATGCTTTAAATGAGGCAGATGCCAATTGTACCCAAATTAGCATTGGCGGCAAACGTTTTGTGCCTGCTCCAGAAGAAAAAAATATCCAGCAAAAGTTTGCTGTTGCATTGAGAAAACCCAATGATGATAATGTGCATACATACCGCATCCCAGGTATCACCACTTCTAAAAATGGAACCTTATTGGCAGTATATGACATGCGCCGTGAGAGCAGCCGTGACCTCCAGGGGCACATGGATATTGGCTTGAGCAGAAGCCTTGACGGTGGCAATACATGGTTGCCCATGCAGGTTGCGATCGATATGAAAGAGTGGGGTGGTTTGCCACAGAAATTCAATGGCGTTTCTGATGCTTGTATATTAAGCGATGACAAAACAGGCGCAATTTATATTGCCGGGTTATGGATGCATGGTGTGTTGGATAAAAACGGAAAATGGATTGAGGGCCTCACAGACAGCAGCAAAGCCTGGAATCACCAGTGGCGCGAAAAAGGATCACAACCTGGTTTTGATGTTAAACAGAGCAGCCAGTTTTTGATTGTCAAGAGTACCGATGAAGGCAAAACATGGAGTGAGCCCATCAACCTCACCAAGATGTGCAAAAAAGAGGAGTGGTGGCTTTGGGCTCCCGGTCCTGGACATGGCATCACCCTGAACGATGGCACATTGGTGTTTCCAACACAGGGCAGAGACAAGAACGGAAGACCTTTTTCTAACATCACCTACAGCAAAGATGGTGGTGTAAATTGGCATACTTCAGTGGCTGCAGACACGGGCAGCACAACCGAAAGCATGGCAGTACAATTGAGCAATGGAGACATCATGCTCAACATGCGGGCCAATGAAAATGCAACCCGTAAAGGGGATAACAATGGCAGGGCAATGGCTGTTACCAGTGATTTGGGTAAAACATGGACCAGTCATCCGGCAAGCCGCAGTGTATTGAACGAACCTGTTTGTATGGCGAGTACCCATAAGCACAATTATACAAAGAATGGAAAACCAGCTTCAGTCTTGCTGTTTTCAAACCCCAATACCAAAACCGGTCGCAACCACATGACCATTAAAATGAGTTTTGATGATGGCTTAACTTGGCCTAAAGAGCACTGGATGCTCCTGGACGAATGGAATAGCTTTGGATATTCTTGCATAACTTCAATTGATGAGCACACGATTGGTATTTTATACGAGGGAAGTGGTGCCCATATGGTTTTTCAGCAATTTTCTTTTAAGAAGATGCTGAACTGATTTTCTGAAGAGGTTCGACTGCAAACAAAATTGCTTTCAGATGAAATCCTATCTTTTTTTTCTGTTTCTTCTCCTGGTGTTTGGTGCAAACGCACAGCAGACTGAGGCGGATGGCCAATGGCATGCTCCACAAAGCCTGCAAACATTGAAGGAATCGCCTGTTGCGTTGATCCCTTTTCCTCAACAGGTACAATGGTCAAAGGAAGGATGGAAGCTGCCCTCCCAGCTGACAATTGTAGTTGATGGAAATCAAGCATCGCTCACCGAGAATGCAGTTCGTTCTTTGAAAATATTGTTGGCGTATTCTTCAATAAAATGGAATTTGAAAAGCCTGTCACCCAATGAAAAAATCCCTCTAAATGCTATTCAGCTAAAGACTACCAACAATCCTTCTCTCAAAGC
>CANHSD010000246.1 GCA_947463105.1 Chitinophagaceae bacterium | reverse complement strand
CCGGGATCACAGCCGACCACCTGGGTGTCAACGCTTCGGTTATGCTGATCGGAATCCTTACCCTGCTTTCTGCCTTTTTCATCTTGTTCAGGATGAAAACGTTTTCTGCTTTAGATTAACTTTTGAGCATCAATGTATAAGCGACCAATAGGCCTTTGCGTAACGGACACCCATGGCCCTTTGCCCTGCTGCATTGAAATGCAGGTTATCACCCTTGTGGTCAAGATCACTGGTGGCAATGACAGCAGTATTTTTTTCGGTTGATGAATATTCCCAAATGATCTGATTGATTTGCTTGAATTGTTTTGCTGCATTGATATTGAATGCCCCCAATTCACCCAGCAGGATGGGCAATTTCTTTTTGCCAGCTTCTGCCCTGAACATACCAAACAGCTTTTGCATGTTTTCCTTGTATACGGGCATGCCTTTTTCATTGGCGTCGCCTTCACCCTGGTGCCAGAGGATTCCCTTGATGGTGCCGTATTGTTTGGCAAGGGCTGTTTTCTCTTTGAAATTACTCAACAACTTTACGCCACGATGAACCGAGTCTCCCAACCACTGGCGGATATTGCTTCCTCCAACCGCAGCAGGGATGAGCAGGATGTTTACATCATCCGGACAATCCCTGATCAGGGCCTTTGCAAATGAAAGTCCGCAATCCAATCCGGCCATGGTCGGTTCATAAAAATGCAAGGGTTCTTTTGCCAGGATGATGTTGCCTTTCTTGTCAATGGTTTTTATCCTGGGATCGGTAATGGTGTCTTCTGCTTCAACGGCACCACGGCCTGCCATGTTGGATTGTCCGGCCAGAATGAAGACCCAAGTTTTTTTCTTGTCTTGTGCAGACATGGAACTGAAGGAGAGTAAAAACAAAATTGAAAAAATATATTTCATGTTGATCTGTTAGTTCCACTGGATGGCAAAATAGACTGCAGGTCTTTTAGCAATGTTGGTGATGTTGTGGGGGATATTGGATTCTACCCAGGCAGCATCACCTGTAATGATCTTTTGCTTTGATGTTCCCAGCACCATCTCCCCTTCGCCATCAATCATCAGGATGATCTCTTCTGTTTTGTGGGTATGTGGAGGATGGCTGCTCAAGCCAGGATTCAACGTAGTGATATGAATGTCAAACCGGTTCGACATCACAATTTTCCTGTCAAACAACTGCCTCACGCCACCTCTTTCATGTGGCTTAAAATTCATGTCAAACCAATCCATCACAAAAGAGGGTCCGGCTGCTTTTCCCCTGGCAAGATCTGGTTGGGTTGATGCCATTTTCATTTCATAAATTTCAACATCATCCTTGCGCTTGTTGTGAAATAGAACATCATCCCCTGGTAAGAGAAAAACAACAGAGCCTTTGTCAAGGTCATGAGGTACACCATTCAATTCAACATGCACGGGACCATATTTGATGATGAAAAAAAGTTCGTCTCCACTTGCACCAGTGTTGAACTTTAGTTTTTTTCCTCCGACGATGGAGTGGCCTTTCAAAACCTGTTTGGAGAAAATGGCACCAGCTCCATCAAACATCGCTGTTTTTCCACTACCCCACTTGTACACCTTTGTCTGAATCTGAGATTGGGCAAACAACAAAACAGTTTGGAAAAGAAGTACAGTTGAAATAATGATTTTTTTCATTTGGCTTTGTTGATGTTGAACAATTTTAGATTGCAATCCATTCATATCCATCCAAAAGTTAATCAAAATACGCGAAATCGTTTTAGATCTTTGCTATAGACTGCTGCCGGATTTAAATTATATTGAGGGATAAACACTACACCATGAACAAAGCTGGCTTTTTGATATCCATGATGGTTGCTTTTACATTGCTGGAATCGACAGCGCAATCATCCGCAGATAAAAAACAACCTTTGCTTGGATATCGGTCTGCCAAGCTGATCAACATCGGTAAGCTGCAATTCAAGGACCTGAACAGGAACGGAAAGCTAGACCCATACGAAGATTGGAGGCTTACGAATGAAGCAAGGGCGAAGAACCTCCTTTCTAAAATGTCTGTAGAACAGAAAGTCGGTTTCATGCTCATCAGCACCACAAGACTCAAAAACGATCGGTCTTTTGAAGCGCAAAGATCAACAGATTCCATCAGCAGCGATTTTAATGAAGAAGACCAGGTGCAAAGCATGAACATGTTTACCAGAAAACCATTGCCCTTGCCCATGATGATGTCCGCTGGCACTACCAAAGGGGTTACACAGTTTCATCTTCGTCATTTCATCCTGCGCGCCAATGCAAGCACAGCCATCACAGCAGCATGGGCCAATAAACTGCAAGCCCTTTGTGAAGCAGACGGGCTGGGCATTCCAGCCATCATCGCCTCCAATCCGAGAAATCATATCACCAAAGATGCATCGATAGGGCTCAGCGTGGGCACCACCACTTTTTCAACCTGGCCCGGAGAATTGGGACTTTCTGCTACAAAAGACCTGAAGCTGATCCATGAATTTGCAGACATTGCCAGACAGGAATGGGCTTCGGTCGGACTGAGAAAAGGGTATATGTACATGGCTGATTTGGCCACCGAACCAAGGTGGCAAAGGGTTGAAGGAACCTTTGGCGAGAATGCGGAATGGGTTGCCAAGATGATGCATGAAATTGTCACAGGTTTCCAGGGTACAAAACTTTCACCAAGGTCCGTTGCACTCACCACCAAACATTTTCCAGGTGGTGGAGCAGGCGTTGGTGGACAGGATCCGCATTTTGCCTGGGGCAAGTTTGAACATTTCCCGGGTAAAATGTTTCAGAACAATTTGATCCCTTTTAAAGCAGCCATCAAAGCCGGCACCTCTGCCATCATGCCCTACTATTCAATCCCACAGGGCACCCAATATGAAGAGATTGCCTATGCCTACAACAAGCCTGTGATCACTGGATTGCTCCGTGACAGCCTGGGTTTCAAAGGCATCATCAACTCGGATACCGGCCCCATTGAAATGATGCCCTGGGGTGCAGAAAACCTCAGCATCAAGGAACGCTATAAAAAAACCATGGAAGCTGGCGTAAACCTCTATTCTGGTTCTGCAGATCCCACACCCCTGTTGGAAACGGTGAAATCTGGCATGGTTGACATCAAGCTGGTAGACAACTCTGTTTACCGTTTGCTCATGGAAAAATTTGAACTCGGCCTTTTTGAGAATCCATACGTGGATGAAAAAAAGGCAGTTGCTTTCGTAGGCAATCCAGCCCTGCAGGCCAAAGCAGACATTGCTATGCGCAAGTCCATCGTGTTGCTGCGCAATGAAAACAACACACTTCCCATCAAACAAAAGACAAAGGTTTATTTTGAAACCTATTTCCAAAAAAGAGGAGCACCCACCGCCAGCAATGTTTTCCAGCCATTGAAAAACAACCATGGCATCGAGTTTGTAAAAACACCTGAAGAAGCAGACATGATCTTGCTTTGGATTACTCCGGGATCAAAGTCACTGTTTGAGTCAAATGGTTCACCGATTTATTTATCGCTATCCAAAAATGCTGTGGATATCAATTACATCAATGCACTGATAGCCAAAAAGCCAACCATACTGACGGTGAACTATACCAATCCCTGGGTGATCGATGAGATCTACAATGAAAAAACGAAGCAGGATTTTGCTGGTGTCTTGGCAACTTTTGGCACCACAACCGATGCCCTGCTGGACATCATCACAGGTAAATTCAAACCTACCGGGAAGATGCCGTTTACCACGCCCATCTCCGAAGATCAGGCGCAGCAACAATTTTCAGATGTGCCAGGTTATCTGAAAGGCAATCAGTACGGACTTTTTTGGTATGATGAGGGATTGCAATACAAGTAAAGTCAGAGAAAAAATTATCTACTTTTGTTCTTTATTGTACAGTACAACTCCAACTGAATGAAGCAATTCTTGCCCATCCTCTTTACGCTGATCACCAGCCTGGCTTTTTCACAGCAAAAACAAGATACAGCTGCTGCTGGCATGGTTGCCACTGCACATCCCATGGCAACAGAAGCAGGGTTGCTCATGCTCAAACAAGGAGGCAATGCCTTTGATGCAATTGCAGCTTCTTCATTTATGCTTTCGGTGGTTGAGCCCAGCATGAGTGGGTTGGGCGGACGTTTGCAGGCGATTTATTTT
>CANHSD010000245.1 GCA_947463105.1 Chitinophagaceae bacterium | reverse complement strand
TCTGTTTGTCCTTCCAAAGCCAGCTGGTTGGCTGCTTCAGCATATGATTGCCTTATGCCAACCAGGTGTCTCCTGTTTTCCTCATCAAAATAAACACCTGGAATGTTGGCACTTCCGAATGCAAATTTATTCTTCAACACTTCATACGACACCCTTGAATTGATCATGTTCTGGCCAGCCACAGGAACAAGACGATAGGCCTGTCCCTCACTACGCAGGTATTGGCCAAAGCCCAATTCACCAAATGGAGAGGTGAAATAAATCGGGCGGCTCCATTTGTTGGCAGCAATGATATTCAATACTGCCATGTCATTTTTCAGGAGCATGTCTTTCGGGAGATCAAACCTTATTTCTGTGGCTACACTATCACCCTTTTCAACCGTACCATTTTTTCTTACAGTGGCAATGTCAACGGGCAGGCTTACTTTCTTCACAGGAAGATAGTTCATCATGGTTCCGTCCTGCATCTGCAATTGCGCTGAAGGATCATCGCTGCCAATGAAATCATGCATCAGGCTGTACAGGTCCACATACCTGTTCTGGTCAGTGATGCCTTCTCTTTCAAAGAATCTCACATAATCACGCTTTCCACCTTCGATCTGATCTGCTGACCAAATCACGTCAATCGGGGCACTCTCGTTTACTTTGTAGCGCATCTGGTTGATGTACCAGTCAATACCCAGCAAAGAATAGTTGATTACCCTGATGTCTTTTCTGATGCCTTCCACTTCCTGTGCATACCAAAGTGGGTAGGTATCGTTATCGCCAAATGTAAAGAGTATGGCATTGGGGGCACAACTCTCCAAATAGTTTTTGGCGAGGTCGCGTGCAGTTTGCTTTTTGCTCCTGTCATGATCATCCCACTCTTCTGCAGCCATCAATACAGGTACCGCCAGCAGGCAAACCAATGCAGCTGAGGCGTTGGACACAGATTGGCTTGTAAACTTCGATAACCAATCTTTGATTTGCAATACACCCAATCCAATCCAGATGGCAAATGCATAGAAAGAACCTACGAACGCATAATCACGTTCACGGGGTTGGTTACCCGCTTGGTTGAGGTAGAATACAATGGCCAGACCAGTGAAGAAGAAAAGGAGGAAGGATACGAATGATCCTTTCTTGTCTTGCTTGTATTGATAAAGTATACCGAGGATCCCAAGAATAAAAGGAAGGGCAAAAAGCCTGTTGTTCGCTTTGTTTTGCTTGATGCTCTGGGGAAGTTTATCTTGGTTGCCCAACATTGCATTGTCTACAGCACTGATGCCAGTAAGGGTATTGGCATCGCGTTTGTTTCCAAAACCCTGGATGTCATTTTGTTTTCCAACAAAGTTCCAGCCAAAATAGCGGAGGTACATCCAGCCAATTTGGTAGCTAAGTGCCCAACTGATGTTGTTGGCCATGGTTGGTTTTTCGCCATCTGCCAGGTTGAGCCAGCGTTGGTAGAAGGTTGCATGTCCCTGGTCATTGCTGGCATCCCATACGCGTGGCAATAACATTTTATCTTCTGCGTCATACACCGGAGACTGGTCTTTGCCTACGGAAAGGTATTTTTCTTTGCCTTTCACAAAACGGGTAGAACCCTCTTCGTAGTCAATGGGTTTTGCAGTGAATACCTGGCCATACAACAATGGGAAGTCTCCATATTGCTCACGGCCGAGGTATCCTTCAAGGCTCATTGGATTGTCGACATTGTACATGTCGATGGCAGGATTAGCTGCAGAACGGATCATGGTTGTGATGTAGGTAGAATATCCCAACAACATGAAAGCAAAGCACCAGAGGCCCAATTTGAGAAAATATCCATTGGCCTTCATTTTTCCGGAATTGGCATATTTGATACCAAGGAAAATCGCAAAAACCAGCAGTGCAAAAAATACGGTAAATCCAGTGAAAAAGGGCATTCCCAGTGAATTGACAAAGAAGATGTCAAATTTTCCTGCAGTTTTGATGGTGTATTGAATCACCGCTTTTTGTGCCACGCCAGTTATCAGGCATCCGATGATGAACGCAATAAAGGTTCCCTTGCCGGTAACCTTGTAACGCTTGTAATAATAAACCATTACAATGGCAGGGATGGTAAGGAGGTTGAGCAAGTGAACCCCAATGGAAAGACCCATCATGAAGAAGATCAGCACAATCCATTTGTCAGCACCTGGCTGATCGGCGTTATGCTCCCACTTCAACATCATCCAAAAAACCAGTGCAGTGAAAAAGGATGAAAGCGCATATACTTCACCTTCAACAGCACTGAACCAAAATGAATCACTGAAGGTATAAGCCAATGCTCCAACGGTACCGGCAGCCATGATGGAGAAAATCTGGTTTCCATTGAGTGCTTCAGCTCCTTTTTGTATGATTTTGCGGGCAAAATGGGTGATGGTCCAGAACAGGAACATGATGGTGAAGCCACTTGCCAGTGCACTCATTACGTTTACCGCTTTTGCAGCCGTAAGGGGGTTGTCTCCAAAGAAAATGATGAATACCCTTCCAATGATCACAAAAAGTGGTGCTCCCGGAGGGTGGGGAATCTGCAATTTGAAGCAAGAACTGATAAATTCTCCGCAATCCCACAAGCTTCCACCTGCCTCGGCTGTCATAATGTAGACAGAACAAGCGATAGCTGTTACGATCCATCCAACGATGTTGTTAATTTTGTTAAATGCCATAAGTGACTTTTTTGATAAGCAAATGTAATTAATTGATAGGAAAACAGCAGTAGGATAAAGCGGCAACTATTTTAAGGCTTCATTAAACCTTTTGGACTGGGTTGAGTCAAAATTTCAGTAATGATCAGTTTATTTTGAAGATTTTTTCAATTTTTAAGAAAATCGAGCTTCTGTTGCCGATACTTATGGTCAATTCTTTTGGATTGATTGGTTTTTTTATATTCCTGCCAAGATCAGTAGTTTATTATGAGTACGCCTTGGTTATTGCTTGTCTTCTTGTTTTCAAAAGAATGCTGTATGCGTATTTGACGTTTTTGATAATTTTTCTATTTGATCTTTTAAATCTTTTTTCCAGTTCTTATCTTTTTTCCGTTGGTGAGTTTTTGTCCAATTTAAGGTATGCCTCTTTGTTTTCAATTTCTTTTACACATGTGTTGGCCTTCCTTGTCTTATTGGTGTATTGTGCTATTGTCTTCTATATTTTAAAACGTTATTCACCCAAAATAAAAGCAGATAGGACTGGATTTTTATTCATTTTTTTCTTTTTTTATGCATTGGTATTCTCCATTGACCTTTTCAATGGATCAAGCAAGATGGTTGAAAATGACAAAATTTTTAGGTTTACCAATAAAAATGTATCCAGTTTTCTTGCAAAGGAATACTACTATTTTATCAACCAGAATTTGTACAACGACAAATCCATTCCGATTGTTCTCGCTAATTCTGAGGAATCTGCAACACATCTTCATTTGTTGAGTGACAATTCAAACAAACAATTGCTGGTCATCATGGAATCCTGGGGCTTGCCTAATGATGTTGGCTTTCAAACGATCTTTCAAAAAATCATTTCCAGCCGAGCTATTCAACATCAATTCAAGCCTTATTGGGGGAAAACAAGATTCAGTGGGAGTACAACCTCGGCTGAAATGCGAGAACTGGTCAATGCCAAAGGCAGTTACAAATATTTTTTTGACCGAAAATCAGCAGAATCTAAGTTTCCATCTGTATTTGACAAAAAGAAATCTGCCGGGTATGAAACTTTTGGTTTTCACTCCTTTACAGGAAAAATGTTTGCGAGAGGTAAATGGTGGTATAATATTGGGTTAGATCATGTTTATTTCAGGGATGATATATTGGCAGTAAACATTGTCACAGACAATCAATTGGATGGTGGCACACCATTCCCTTCTATCAGGGATGAGCAGATGTTTGATTTTATGGTTCAGCAAACCAAAAACAGCAAAAGAAAATTTGTATATCTTCTGACAGTAAATACCCATTTGCCATTTACGCAAATTATTGGGGATATGCCTGGAGAGATATTCAGAGAGATATCAGCATTGTCAATTTCACCAGAAGCCAAAAGTCAAATGACGAAAGGAGCGATCGAGCTTTTATATTTTATGGACGCAATTAAACCAGAGGATTGGGACGATATTTTATTTGTTGGTGATCATATCCCTCCT
>CANHSD010000244.1 GCA_947463105.1 Chitinophagaceae bacterium | reverse complement strand
TTATCAACTGCTTAGATGGGGTTGAGTTTAATTTGTTAGGTTAATTGTTCTCCTGGCCCTTCTTGTATGTCAAATAAGACATTTTCATTGCACCCGACCTTTTCTATTTTCATGCAATGGAAGTTATTGGCAATCAGCAGGGTAAAAAAAAGAGTCAGTTAAGGTATTCAAATGTCATTGTTAAATTAGGGGTGATTCTATTTATTGTTTTGGTGATTATTTTGAAAATCCAGCAATTGCTGACATGATTCGTTCACCGCTTTATGAACTACATAAAAAGGTACTTTGTGTTTAGTTAGTAGCAAATCGGCCTGTGATTTTTATCAGAAAGGCTTCGGAATAGGTTTAAAAATTAAATGCCCACGAAAGTGGGCATTTGGTTTTTCCAGGACATGTTTAAAACGGCTTTTTATTCGCTCTTAATCATTATCCTTGTTTAGATTGGATTTAGCAATATTGATTAATTAATCCAATAAAAGATATGTCATGAATGACATTCTCCCTGTTGCTGTCGCAACATACATTTGTTTCAATAAGTATTGAGTGGATTATGAACAATAACAAGCCGATTGATCAATGGGAAACCTGGGAGATAATGTACTATTTACGTTTCAGGAGAAACCAACATTTGTTGGTGAATTTCTCCAGAGAGATGTATGCAAATGAATTCAATCTAACGTTCTCAGATGAGGAATGGGAACAATTTTTGATGTATTGTGATGGGGTTGACAATCAGGCCATGTTTCCTAGGGCTGAAAGATATGTCAACCAATGGAAAGGGAATTATTTGTTGAGGGACTTTTTTGACAAGGAGGGTTAGCTTAAAGCGTTACCTAAATATAGGTAGTCGATAGATGATTTCTCAGTAAGATTCTTTTCCTCTTTTTTGGTTAATTGTTTTGGTACTACGGCAATCAAATATTTTCAAATGTTGCTGTAGGGGCAGAAGTGAAATCAAAATATCATTTCATTCAACCTTATCCAAACGGCTGCTCAATAGAAATACTTTGTTTTGAGAAAAAGTATGGACGATCATCCCCGATGTACAAACAATCCTCCAACCTGATGCCAAACTCACCAGGAATTGAGATGGTAGGTTCATCACTGAAACACATCCCCGGCGCAATCTTGGTCATGTTCCCTTTTACGAAATTTGTCCACTCATGCCCCTCTAACCCAATCCCATGGCCTGTTCTGTGTGGCAGACCGGGCAATTTATAATTCTTGTTAAAGCCAGCAGCTTCAATCACTGCCCTTGCAGCGGCATCTACCGAATCACAAGTAGCACCAATCTTTATGGCAGCGAAAGCTGCGTCCTGTGCTTCTTTCTCGAGGTTCCAAACATCAGTCTGGCGTTGACTTGGTTTTCCCACAACAATCGTTCTGCTGATGTCTGAGGCATACCCCTCACAACTCGTTCCACCATCAACCAATACTACATCTCCTTCACGGATGGTCTGCGGAACAATGCTACCATGCGGCAAGGCGGAATACTTTCCTACAATCACCATGGCACCGCCGCTGTAACCAAGCTTTCTAAAGGCTGCAGAAATGTTTCCGCTGAACTCTGACTGAGACATATTGGGCCTTATGGTTGCAAAGGCTGCCTTGTAGGCTTCGATGGTGATATCGCTTGACTTTTGCATCAATGCAATTTCAGCCTTGCTTTTGTACATCCTGCATCCTGCAGTGATTGGTGTTGCATCTACGATCTCATAACCAGGTGCAGCCTTTTTTACGCCATCGGCGATAAAAAACCTGACACGTTCTTCCATGCCAATTCTCTTGTGCTTCACACCCCTGTCTTTTACGATGCCGGCAATCAATGCATAGGGGCTTTCATGTTCTTCCCAGCAGCGCACTTCGTTACCAAAAACCGGATTGATCAGTTCCATGGCGCGGTCTTCTTCAAACTTCGGGCAAACATAAGCGATAGCACCTTTAGCTGGAATGACAATGCCAAAGGTCCTTTCACTTTGTCCCCACCGCATTCCTGTAAAATAAAATGATGATGCAGTTCCTTCTAGAAATATGGCATCAATTTTTTCCTTGGACATCAACTCTTGCGCCTTTGCAATTCTCTGTTTTCTTTCTTCAATGCTGATGGGCACAATGCCATCAACCATGGGCTTCAAGTTGCTTATGCTTGATGGAAGATCGTATTCCTCTTCCTTTAAACGATTCGCAGCAAATAAATTTCCTGAAAGGGACATTGCACCTGAAGTCAGTGCAGCGATGCTTAAAAATTTCCTTCTGTTGTGTGACATGCTATAAAATTATGATTTTAAATGAATCTATTTCTTCAAAACTCAATGCACTGCATTCGCCTCAATCAAATTTTTCAGTTCTGCATATTCGGATGCTGATGGCATGCTCAGAGGTGGGCGAACCTTTCCTGCAGATCTGCCAATGATCTCTGCACCCGCTTTGATTAAACTGACGGCATACCCATTTTTTCTGTTCCTCATGCGAACCAGAGGAATAAAGAAGTTTTTCATGATTAGTTCAACCGTAGTTTTGTCTCCACTGCGCAAGGCTTTATAATACCTGTTAGCCAACTCTGGAACAAAATTGAAGGCAGCAGAAGAATAAGTATTCACACCAATAGACAAATATGCTTCGGCAACAATTTCTGCAGTGGGTACACCTCCAATATAAATCAGCCGATCTCCAACAGTTTTGATGGTATCGTTGAGTTCCTGTATGTTGCCAGTACCATCTTTCAGGCCAATCAGATTGGGACAGGCATGGGCAAGCTTTTCAATGTAGGATGCATTCAACGTGCCATTGGCCCGATTGTAATAAATGACAGGAAGGCTGGTACTGTTGATGATGGCACGGGCATATTCAAAAACACCATCCTGTGGACATTCAGTCAAATAAGGGGGGAAAAGCAACAAGGCATTCACGCCTGCTTTTTCGGCAATGGCAGCCAAGTGGATTCCCTCTGCAACACTCTTTCCGGTTGAACTGATCAAAGGAACCCTGTCTTTTACAGTTGCTACAGATAGATTGACAATTCGCTCATATTCCTGGTTGTCTATAGAAAAAAATTCGCCCGTTCCTCCTGCAACAAAGATGGAAGAAATATCATGCTCCATGAACCACTCCAATCTTGCCTTGTAGCTGTTTTCATTGAGCTTCCCTGATTCATCAAAATCTGTAATGGGAAATGAGAGTAATCCATTTTGCAGCGAATCTTTGATCTTACTTAATTCCATGGTTTAAAAAAATTATGATGGTGAATCAGGTCAATGGCCCTGGATTGAATAAAGCTAATTCATTGACTGGATTAAAATTGCACAATGCAGTTGGTTAAATCATAGGAAACAACCATGCAGCCAGCATGGTCAGCAAAAGCCCGGTGATGCCCATGATGCTCTGCATTGGGGTGATGGTTTTCAATGCCTCGGTTTCTGTAAAGTTACTTGTCTGGCACATGATCCAAAATCCGGCATCATTCATCCATGGAATCAGTTTTGCGCCACTTCCTATGGCCAGGCAGAGGTATACCGGATGAAAACTCAAATTGGACTGCTGCGCCATTCCTGCCAAAATACCAGATGCAGTAATCAATGCAACTGTTGCGGAACCCTGTGCAGAGCGAACAATCATGGTAATCAAGAAAGCCAATGGAATCAACCCAAGTTGAAAATCAGCAGAAAGCACGGCAATGCGCTGACTGATTCCCGTTTGTTGGAGCATCCCACCAAAAGCACCGCCAGAGGCAGTAATCAAGATGATGCCGCCGCCGCTCATCAAAGCATTTTGAACAAAGGCTGTAAGTTTAGTTTTGTCCATCTTGCCATACTTCAACAAGGTAAACAAGGCAATGACAGCACCTATGAACAGTGCCATGTTTTTATCCCCTGTAAAAAGAACTACATCAAACAAACCAGTGAGCCATTCATGTTGGCTGAAGGGCATGCCCGGAGTTTTAAACGCTTCATAATAGGAGCGAATACAAATCATGACCATCGGAAACAAGGCAGGGAGTACTGCCCACATCAGGGGAGGAAGGTCCTTGTCTTCCTTGTTCGATAAAGCGGTGATGTCTTTGATGCTTGCATCAGGCGCATCACGAAGGGGGATATCAAATTTTTTATTGAGGAATACAGCGATAGCGAATCCCACAC
>CANHSD010000243.1 GCA_947463105.1 Chitinophagaceae bacterium | reverse complement strand
GGAAAAAAACCCTATTTTTTGGGCTATTTTTTCAGTCAATCCGGTCAAAAAGGGGATTTTTATTGATTTTATCCCTTAGCGATCTTCCTGATGGCCTCAGCAAGCTTGTCGAGGTCTTTCAGTGAGGTATACACGTTGGGTGTAACCCTTACGCCGTGGATGTTTTCCCAGTTGATGGCAACTGTATGGATCTTGTGTTTGGTGAATAATTCCCCAGCAACCTCTTCAGGTTTCTTGCCATCAATGGCGATGCTTGCAATGGCGCAGGAAAGATGCTTGGATCTGGGTTGGTTAAAGGAAACCTTAGGAAGACCCTTGACCTGGTTAACCCAATGGTCTTTTAGCTGCCTTAACCTGGTTTCTTTGCGCTTGCTGCCCATCACCTCATGAAAATCGACTGCTGCGCCAATGGCCATCTCAGAAGCAAAGGAACGGGTTCCCAGCGATTCGAACTTTCTGATATCCATGCCATCCGGCTCATTGTTGGAAAGCAAGGCCCATATATCCTTTATCTTGTCTTTTTTGATGTAGAGCATGCCAGAGCCAAACGGAGCACTCAACCACTTGTGGAGTGATGTAGCAAAATAATCGCACCCAAGATCAGGAATCTTGAAATCGAAATGGGCAAAAGTATGCGCGCCATCAGCAATCACTTCTATCCCCATGGCATGGGCGGCATCTGCAATCTTTCTAACCGGCATGATCTGGCCACACCAATTGATCAGGTGGGTCACCATCACAACCTTGGTCTTGGAGGTAAAGGCCTTGGTGTAGCAGGCAGCAATCTCCTCTTCATTTTCCATGGGAAGTTGCAGGTCTACCCAAACCAATTTGATGCCATCACGCTTTTCCCTTTGCTTCCAGGCATTGATCATGTTGGGATAATCTTGCCTTGTGAGGACCACTTCATCTCCAGCTTTGAGGTTAAGGCCAAAAATAACCGTATTGAGTCCCTCGGTAGCATTCCGGTTGATGGCAATCTCATCTTTGTCACAACCTGCAAGCCCAGCAAGTTTTTCCCGCAGGGGTTCGCGGCCCTGGTCTAGAATTTGCCACATGTAGTATGAGGGTGCTTCATTGGCATATTGGTAATACCGGATATGTGCATCTTGCACAACCTTGGGCTGAGGGGCAACTCCCCCATTGTTCAAATTGATGATGTTAGGGCTTACCGTGTACGACGATCTAACCCATCCCCAAAAATCTTCATCACTTACCATTGAATCAAGGGCATTGGGATGATTTGTTGTGGCATATTTGCTGGCCTCGGATGCAAATACAGGATCAATGGCAGACAAAAAAGGAAGTACCGCTGCAGATCGCAAAAAATTCCTTCTGGAAGATGGCGTTGGCATATGTTCCATTTTTTTATGTTGTTTTTGATGCAATGGCTTTTGCAGCAATCCAGCCGCTTGACCATGCATGTTGAAAGTTATATCCCCCGGTAATGCCATCAACATTCATCACCTCTCCTACCACATGCATTCCGGCAATTTTTCTGCTTTCCATGGTGAGGGGATTGATCTCTTCCAATTTGATACCACCAGCAGTAACAAACTCTTCTTTAAACGTTGTTTTTCCGCTCACCAAGTATTGATCATTGCAGAGGGATCTGGAGAGGTTTACCAGGGCTTGTTGAGGAATGTTGGGCCAAATGTTTTCTGGATCGATGCCTGATTTTATCAGCAAATAAGTCCATAGCCTTGCGCTGAGGTCAAAACTGTTTTTTGAGCCTATGGTGTTGCGTGCAATCGCCTTGTTTTTTTTCAATGTGTCCAGCATCATGCTTTCATGTGAATCAGGAACCCAATTGAGCCTGACCTCAAATGCATACGCTGCAACATTCAACTCCCTTGCCGCCCTCGATGATAACTTCAGCACTGCCGGGCCACTGAGCCCCCAATGTGTAATCAATACAGGTCCGGTTTCCTGCAATTTTAAGGAGGGGATTTTCACTACAGCATGCTTTGATGAAACGCCCATCAAAGCGTGCAATTGTTTGTCGGGGATATTGAAAGTGAACAATGAGGGCACAGGCGTTTCAATGGAATGGCCTGTTTTTTCTATCCAATCAAATCCAGATAGTTTAGGATGTCCGCCTGCGGCGATACAGACAAAATCAGCTGTTTCAAGCGCAGATGTTTGGTTGGCCGTCAGTACAGACAATGTGAATACTTCCTGGTCTTTGTGAATGGAAACAACCTCTGCCTGCATCACCATCTTGACTTGGTATTGCTCAGCTTCAGCCATCAGACAATTGATGATGGTTTGGGATTGATCCGTTACAGGGAACATCCTGCCATCCTGTTCTGTTTTCAAGGAAACTCCTCTTTCAGCAAACCAGTTGACGGTATCTTGCGAAGAGAATTGATGCAAAGATTTCCGTATAAAATTTCTTCCCCGAGGATACGCATCCAACATATCATCAACCATGGTGGATGCATGGGTAACATTGCACCTGCCACCACCACTGATGCGCACTTTAGCCAGTAGTTTAGTTGATTTTTCAAGGATAACAACATCAAGGTTCCTATCCAAGCGGGCAGCATTTACGGCACAAAAAAAACCGGATGCCCCTCCTCCAATGACGATCAGTTTTTTTCTTCGGCTCATTTTTTCATCATCATGATGGAGGCAAACATTTCCAATCCGTCCCAAAGGTTTTGAATGCGAATATTTTCATTTTCCGCATGCTGGTTGTTGTCGTGGTTGGCAATTGGAACAGTTACAGGCTTGGTATTGAGCATTTGCTCAAAAATAAAAAGCGGTAAACTTCCGCCCAGGGTTGGCAACAGCACTGGTTTTTGAGGAAGCGCCGCTGCTACTGCAGCAACAATCTGCTGCGCCATGGGATTGTCCATGGGCGTCTTTTGGGCGTTGTAGCCATCAGCACGTTTCACCATGCAAATCTTATCATACAATGCCCTCTCCTTATCGGTCGGGTCAGCATCTGTCACATAATAACCCTGCGCTTTGATATGATCAATAACTTTTTGTTGTTGTCTTTTCCAATCGTTGCCCGCAACCAGTCTCAGGTCTATGGAAGCGATCGCTTTAGTGGGAATAACATTGGCTGATTGTTTCCCCACTCCTGCACTTTGGAACCCGTTTATGTTGAGTGAAGGGCGATTGAGGTTTTCATTTAGGGTTCCTGTTCTTTCTGCTTTTTTAATGCCCAGTTCTTTTTTGAGTTGATCTTCAACCGCAGGAATTTTTGACAAGGCATTCTTTTCAGCTTCGCTCAGGGGAAGAACATCGTCATAAAATCCTTTGATGGTTACGTCGCCCTTGATGTTTTTCATGCTTGCGAGCAAATGTGCCATTTCCATGGCTGGATTCGGTGCCCAGTTTCCATAATGGCCGGAGTGAAGGGGACGCTTTGGACCAAAAACAGTCAGCTCTACATGCGTATCACCGCGGACACCAAAAACAACTTGCTTTCTGCCAGACTGGTGTACTGGCCCATCGCTGATGACCCAAATATCAGATTTCAACAGTGTTTTATGCTGATCAAAAATTTCGCTGAGATGAGTAGATCCAGCTTCCTCTTCTCCCTCAAAAAAGAATTTTAGGTTAATGCGTGGTGAGATGTGCAAAGCAGCAAGAGCAGCGTATGCATTGATGATGGTGTAAACACCAGCCTTATCATCTGAGCTACCTCTGGCATAAATTCTCCATTCGGGATTGAATGCAGATGATGCAGTTGGCCAGTCAATCAATTGCGCACCATTGGCCAGTGACCCATTGGCAAGCCGGGGTTTAAAGGGATGTAAACCAGCACTCCATTTCGTAGAATCAACGGGCTGTCCGTCGTAATGGGCATAAAAAACGACTGTTTGGGTTGCTCCCGGTACCATCACTTCTCCATATACAGCAGGAGGTTTATCGGAAGTTTTGGGATGAAGGAGTTGTACGTTGGAAATCCCTTTTGATTTCATGTAATCTGAGATCCAAGTGGCATTTTTCTTGATGTTGGGCATGTCATCTGCAACATTGGGAATCCTCAGAAAATCAACATAGGTAGCCAACAAATTATGTTCATTGGTTTTTCTGAAACTACGGACTTTTAGAACCGGTTCAGATTGTGCAAATACAAGAAAAGGAGACCACAAAAACAGGATGAATGTTCTCATGAAATAAAGTTAGCACATAGAAATGAGGAAACGAGGATCAATAGCCGCTGTAAAGAGATTGATTGGCATTTTCGTTTTGAATGATCTTTTCAAAACT
>CANHSD010000242.1 GCA_947463105.1 Chitinophagaceae bacterium | reverse complement strand
TGGATCATTCCATGCACCAGATGGGTGGTTCAAAGCCTGCGTCATCTGCAAAGGCAACAGGCATCGATCTTGTTGTATCAGATATCAAGATTGATCCCGCTGCACCCGCTGTGCGCGAAAGAATCAACATCACTGTTGAAGTGAAAAACCAGGGAACAGTTGACCTCGAAAAAGAAAACTTCGTTCCCCTGGACATCCGATTCGAAGGCATGGGCATCAAGGTTGATCAATACAGCAGGAATTTCAAGGACGGTATAAAGGCCGGTGAAACGGTCTCCATCACCAAGAACCTGAACGGTCCATGGGTTGGCAACATCAGTGTGGGAACAGATGTGGTAGGAGAGTATAACCTTATTGTAGCCATAGACAAGGCCAATGAAGTAAAGGAATCCAACAAGAACAACAATTCCTTTACCAAAAAGATAACTTTCAGCCGTCCTGCAGACATGAATGCTTTTGCCCTGGAATCGGCACTGAAAAGCTATGCCAACAAAGCACCGGCTGATAGCCTTGTTTCCATTTTGAAGCGTATCCAAGCCATGGACCAACAGTCCAAAAATGGCATTGTAAAGGCCATGTCTGAAGGATGGAATTACAGGTTGAAAGACATCAAACTCACAGAGGCGGATAAGCGTTTTCTTGCTTCAATCAATCCTGGCAATTCAAATGAAAGGTTGTCAAGGCTGATGACTGCCTGGGGAATTGCCACTGAAGGACAGTCCAATGCGGATGTGCTCAGGATCAAGATCAGCACCATCAAGGACGCCATGAAATTCAGCCTGAAGGAATTTACAGCAAAGCCCGGCCAGTCGGTAGAAATTGCTTTTGAGAACCCTGATGCCATGCAACACAACATGGTCATCACAAAACCCGGCATGCTTGAAAAAGTCGGAAGAGCAGGAGATGCCATGATGAAAGATACAAAGGGTGCCGACAAGAATTATGTACCAGCCATTGCTGAAGTATTGTTTTCAACACCTTTGGTGAACCCTGGCCAGAATTATATCCTGAAGTTCAGGGCGCCTGCCAATACAGGTGATTATCCTTTTGTCTGCACCTTCCCCGGCCATTGGAGCATCATGAATGGAGTGATGAAGGTGAGGAATTAAAGGAAGGTTGAGGGAGGTTGAGCTTGCCAACCATAGGTTGGTAAACCTGCCTAAGGCAGAGGGATTTAAGTGGCCTGCTGCTGTTGAAGCAGTTTAAGCTGTTTCTTCAACCCCCCAGCCTTCGGCTGGCAAGTTCAACTCCTTCAACCCCAAAGCCTTCGGCTGACAAGTTCAACCTATTCCGGTCTCATCATTGGGAACAACAATACATCCTGGATGGAAGGCTGGTTGGTGAGCAGCATGCAAAGCCTGTCGATGCCAAAACCGATACCAGCAGTTGGCGGCATGCCATATTCCAGGGCACGAAGAAAATCGTGATCAATGAACATGGCTTCATCATCGCCGCGTTCCATTAGTTTAATCTGGTCTTCGAAACGGGCACGTTGATCGATAGGGTCGTTCAACTCTGTATAGGCATTGGCAATTTCTTTTCCGTTGACCATCAGCTCGAAACGCTCTACCAGACCGGGTTTGCTGCGGTGTTTCTTGGTCAGCGGGCTCATTTCGATGGGGTAATCCGTAATGAAAGTAGGTTGAATAAAGTGGTGTTCACATTTCTCGCTGAAAATTTCATCTACCAACTTGCCCTTGCCCATGCTTTTTTCTACTCCAATGCCCAATTGTTTGCAGACATCCCTTAGGGCCTCTTCGTCCATGTTGCTGATGTCAAATCCAGTATGTTCTTTGATGGCGTCATACATGGTCACCCTTTTGAAAGGGGCTTTGAAGCTGATGGTTTTTCCATCCACTTCAGCATCGGTTGTGCCATTCACATCGATTGCTGCTTTTTCAAGCAATTGCTCAGTGGTGTCCATCATCCACAAATAATCCTTGTAGGCAGTATAGAACTCAAGCACGGTGAATTCAGGATTGTGCGTGCGGTCCATCCCCTCGTTCCTGAAGTTCCTTGAAAACTCATAGACCCATTCAAAGCCGCCTACGATAAGCCTTTTCAGGTAGAGTTCATTGGCAATGCGGAGGTACATGGGGATGTCGAGTGCATTGTGGTGCGTGGTGAAAGGCCTGGCAGATGCACCACCAGGGATGCTTTGCAAAACAGGCGTATCCACTTCAATCGCACCCCTTTCGTTCAGGAATTCTTTGATTGAATTGATCAACCTGGACCTCTTGAGAAAAGTCTCTTTTACTTGAGGGTTGATGATCAGGTCTGCATAACGTTGCCTGTACCGGAACTCAGGATCTGTAACAGCATCAAAGGTCTCACCTTCTTTTTCTTTCACGATGGGAAGGGGTTTCAGGGATTTGCTCAGGAGGGTGAGCGACTGAACATGAATGGAGGTTTCACCTGTTTTGGTGGTGAAAACATGCCCTTTGACACCGATGATATCGCCGATATCAAGGGTTTTCCATACCAGGTCGTAAAGGGTCTTATCTTCTGTAGGGCAAATTTCGTCCCTTTTTACATAGACCTGAATCTTTCCGGCATTGTCCTGCAATACTGCAAAACTGGCTTTTCCCATGTCTCTGATGCCCATCAAACGACCAGCCAGGCATACATCTGAAAACTCCGATTTGTTCTCTTCACCCAGGTAAAGTTGCTTTATATCGCTTGAACTGATGTTCACAGGGAAGGCCGCAGCAGGGTATGGGTCTATTCCAAGTGCCTGCAGTGCTGTAAGTTTGTCTCTTCTGATGATCTCTTGCTCTGAAAGGTGCTGTTGTGACATTTTCTATTTGCTTGAAGCCGCAAAGATAATTAAATGGAGGCAGTTGAAGATGCGAAACGCGGTTGAACCGGTCAGCCGCCATGGCGGCTTACAAGTTCAACCTCTTTAACCTGATTTAGATTGCCTCCAAAAGGACATTCCCATCGATTCCGAGTTTTTCATGAATGGCCTTCAGGAAAAGCGCATCCGGCTCTTGTTTGCCAGAAAGGATTTTAGATATTTTAGAAGTGGTTGTATTGATGATTTCAGAAAGTTTGGATTGGGTGATGTTCATTTCTACTAACCTGTTTTGGATAACTAGGTTCAGCGAAACTTGGAATGCCCCAGGGAGCATGTATCTTTTTTCAAAGTCATTGGCGAATAATGTCAGCCGGTGCAACTCCTTTTCATCTTGCTTACTGAGCGCATGGAATCCTCCCAGTTTGGTTGCTTTCTGGATATATTTTTCAATCATTTTCATGATTGCATCATATTGCTCCTGTGTCCTGATTTTATCTATCATATTCAAATGGTTGAGCAGTCAATTTGGTCATATTCCCGATGCGTTCCAATAAATCGGATGTACACCGTTCTTCTGTTAAAGTGAATCATCGCAATCAGTCTATAATCATTGCCCTTGATGTTAAAGACAAACCTGTCGTTTCCGAGCGAATCGACAAATCCGAAATCACTCACCAATCCATGAGCGCTCGACCAATCCGCCTTTAAAACAATCATATACCATCTCAGCAATGGCTCAGATGCTTTAGGGTGCTGTTTACAAAAGGCTGAAATCCTGTTCCAGGCAATGATAACCATCAAAATTAATTAAATTCTCATAAAGAAATAAATTTCTCTGTAAGAAATTTATTCAATGAAATTACATGCTTATTGAAACCAAGAAATGTTGAAAAAACGGTTTTCAAAGTGATTATTCGCCAAATAAACGTTGAAGGGGCCTCTTGAAGAAGCGAGGTGCGTTGAAGGGGTTTAAGTCGCCTTCGGCTGGTTGAGGAGGTATAAGGGGCTTAAGCGGTTGAACCTGTCCGCCGCCAACCAGAGGTTGGTAAAAAGGCTGGGTGTCCTTCGGACTGTTGAAGAGGTTTAAGGATTTTCTTCAACCTTCTCAACCCCTTAAACTTCCCTCAACCCCTTCAACTTCCCTCAACCTCCTTCAACCCCTTCAACTTCCCTCAACCTCCCTCAACTTCCTTCAAACTCCCCCTACTCCTAACCCAAACAAAGCCAAATCATACTTTACCGGGTCATTTGGATCAAACTGCTTGAGCACCTCCGTTAGGGCAATGGCTGTTTTCCAATCTGATTTTTCTGCATCAATCAGGTTGAGTCTGCAGGCAACACGTTGCACGTGAACATCCATGGGGCAAACAAGCTGGTTCATCCTGATGTTTTTCCAGATGCCAAAGTCAACTCCTGCTGCATCTTTCCTTACCATCCAGCGGAGGTACATGTTGAGGCGTTTGCAGGAAGAATTATTATCGGGTGT
>CANHSD010000241.1 GCA_947463105.1 Chitinophagaceae bacterium | reverse complement strand
TGCATAGGTGCCAGGTACAAGACAATCCGGGCCATACATTTTGATGGTATTGTCAGACTCCTTGCTAAGGTCAGTCAGTTCAGGCACCGCACTCTGCATGCGGTAAGACATTTCGTATTGTTTGATGCGGGTATTGATTTCAGGGTCCCCAAAATTGTCGAATGCTTCTGAATTGAATTTTGCCAGCTGGTCGAGCATGTCTCTCCGGCTTTGCTTATCATGCCCTTCAGGATTGTTGAGGTAAAGTACAGGGTCGTCACCGCTACTGAATACAACGCCCTGGTGAACGCTGTCCAGAAAGCCGTTGGTCCATAATTTTGAATAAACACCCTGTCCATTTCCGCGGCCGCGGGAGAGAAGAACAGTGTAGGAGGGGAGGTTGGAATTTTCACTGCCCAATCCATAGCTCATCCATGCACCCATGCTGGGCCTGTTGCCCTGTTGTGCCCCTGTTTGGAAAAACGTAAGCGCAGGGTCATGGTTGATGGCTTCGGTGTTCATTGTTTTGACGATACAAATATCATCAGCAATTGAGGCTATATTGGGAAACAGTTCTGATATCCAGGCACCAGACTTTCCATGTTGTGAGAATCCAAATGAAGAGCCTACGAGTGGAAACTTTTCCTGGTTGGCAGTCATGCCGGTAAGCCTTTGCCCCATGCGAATAGAGGCAGGCAATTCTTCGCCATGCATTTTATTGAGCAAGGGCTTATAATCAAAAGTTTCCAGCTGGGAGGGTGCACCATTCTGAAACAGGTAAATGATCCGCTTTGCTTTGGGTGCATACTGTGCCAATCCCAACGGTATTGAGGATTGTGCATCAGCTCCAAACAACTGGTCCTTGAACAACATTGAGCCCAATGCGGCGCTTCCAAATCCCAGTCCGGCTTTGGTTAGAAAATGTCTTCGGGTAACGTTCAGCCTGAATTGTTTTTCCTGATTTTCCATGATCTTATTTTACAGTGGTTTCATCCAAATTGAAAATCATCTGGTTCACCTGCATCAATGCAGCTGTTTCAGCGATGTTCTTCGTTTTGATTTGCTCAAATTCTCCCGCTTTTAAAAATGCCTCAGCCTTGTCTTTGTGCTGGATGAATTTGTTTTTTTCCTGGAGGTAATATCCTTTGAGCATTTTCATTTCTTTCTCGTTGGCCTTTCTGCAAAGCACCAGCCTGAATACCCTATCCAATTTTTGGTCTTCGGAAAGGCTCAGGTTTGAAGTTCGCTGGGCCAATACCCTCGCGGCTTCCAGTAACTGTGGATCATTCATCAATACCAATGCTTGGAGTGGTGTATTGGTTCTTGATCTTGTCACCTCACACTGATCCCTTGTGCTTGCATCCATGATCAGCAAGGCTGGTGGAGGAGCCGTTCTTTTGATGAAATTGTACAAACCTCTTCTGTACAGTTTGTCGCCCTTGTCCTGGATATATTTGGCCAGTTCGCCCCTGCCAGAGGTGGTGGCCTCCCAGACGCCTTTGGGTTGGTAGGGTTTTACACTTGGCCCGCCAATTTCTGGATTCAAAATGCCCGATGCTGTAAGGAGTAAATCGCGTTGCAGTTCAGCACTGAGCCTGAGCCTTGGAAAGAAACTGTAGTATTTGTTGTCAGGATCTTTTTGAAATTTGTCTGATGCCCTTTGAGCCGATTGCCTGTAGGTAGAAGAGGTAACAATCAATCGGATGAGTTTCTTGATGTCCCATCCGGATTCCCTGAACTCAACGGCCAGCCAGTCAAGCAATTCAGGATGTGTGGGTAGTTCTCCCTGCATCCCAAAATCTCCTGAAGTCTTCACCAGTCCACGTCCAAAAAGCTCATGCCAGATCCTGTTCACATAAACCCTTGCTGTCAATGGGTTTTGAGGATCGATCATCCATTTTGCGAGACCAAGCCTGTTTTGCTCATATTTCCTGGGGTTGTAAGCAAGGATGGAAGAAGGAGTAGCCATTTGAACTGTATCCGCTTTTTGGTCATAGACGCCTCTTCTGAGCAGCTGTGTTTCCCGAATACCAACACTGTCTTTCATGACCATCACGGATACATCCATAGTGTCCTTTTTGTTGATAAAGGCCAGAATGGAGGAAACGTCCGCCGTACTAATTTTCATGCTGGGAGGATCTGCAAAAGAGGCATCTATGGTGCCGACAAGCCCTTTTTCAGGAACCTTGTCAAAAAACGCGAACATGCTATAGTAGTCTTTTTGTGATACTGGATCGTATTTGTGGTCATGGCATTTGGCACATTCCAACGTGATGGCCATGAATGCCTTGCCAACGGTATTGGTCCTGTCGGTGACATATTCAATCCTGTACTCTTCATCAATTACACCACCTTCCTGGGTAATCTTGTGGTTCCTGTTAAAGCCAGTTGCCAGCAATTGTTCTTTAGATGGATTGGGGAGCAGGTCGCCGGCCAACTGCCAGGTGAGAAATTTGGAATAGGGATAATTGCTGTTGAAGGCATGGATAACCCAATCACGCCAAGGCCACATGGTGCGTAAGCCATCATCCTGGTAGCCATGGCTGTCTGCATAACGCGCAAGGTCCATCCATTGGATGGCCATTTTTTCGCCATAGTGCTTGCTGGCCAGCAATTCATCTACAATTTTTTCATATGCATTGGGAGACTTGTCTGCCAGAAACCGTTCTTGCTGTTCGATGGTTGGAGGAAGTCCAGTGATGTCCATGGAAACCCTTTTCAGCAAAGCTTCTTTTGGCGCTTCCGCATTGGGCTCCAAACCTACTCTTTCCAGGGTGGTGAAAACGAAATGGTCGATGGGGTTTCTTGGGTTGAGGTCTTCATCTGCCTCAGGTACTTTGGGCCTGACAGGTGCTATGAAAGACCAGTGTTTTTTGTATTTGGCACCCTGGGCAATCCATTTTTTAATGATCTCAATTTCATTTTTGGTCAAACTGAGATTGGAGGATGGGGGAGGCATTACTTCAGCAGTGTCAGCCGTAATCAGCCTGGCATACAAGGCAGATTGCATGGGATCTCCAGGAACAATAACATGTTTAGAAGGATCTTCTTTCAATGCAGCGTAAGCACCCTCTTCAGTGTCCAACCGAAGATTGGCTTGTCTTTTGTTGGCGTCAGGTCCATGGCACTTGAAGCATCGGTCAGACAGGATAGGCCTGACATGAAAATTGAAATCTACCACATCAGGCACACCACCTTCTTCCTCCTTACCAGAAGTGACGAAATAAAGGGTTAGACCGATCAGGATCAGTCCAGCAGATACCACCAAAATCTTTCTTTTGGAGGCTTTTTTCAAAAATATGGGTATCATCATGGTACAAACATCGTTTCAATGTGAAAGTTAATGATTTTTGCGGATTAATCGTTTTTTGTAAAAGTAGTTTTCCCTCCACCTGTTGCGCATAGTAAAACATTAACTTTGCTTACTCCTAAACAAAACACCATGTCAACAAATCAGCCTGCATTTTTACAGCATAATGAGCTCATTCAGTTTGTCCAGGAAATGGCAGCAGTTTGTACTCCCAAAGACATCCGCTGGTGCAACGGTTCCAAAGCAGAATATGATGAGTTGTGTCAATTATTGGTAGACAGCAAAACTTTTACCAAATTGAATGAGGAACGTTGGCCCAATAGTTTTGCTTGTAATTCTGACCCGAGTGATGTGGCGAGGGTGGAGGACAAAACCTTTATTTGCAGCAGGAGAAAAGAGGATGCAGGACCTACCAACAACTGGGTAGACCCCAAGGAAATGAAGTTGAAGATGAAAGGTGTTTTTTCCGGTTCAATGAAAGGTCGGACCATGTATGTGATCCCTTTTTGCATGGGGCCTTTGGGATCGCCGCTTTCAAAAATAGGTGTTGAAATCACTGACTCACCCTATGTTGTGGTGAACATGCACATCATGACACGTGTAGGAGACAAGGTGCTTGAATTGTTAGGCACAGATGGTGAATTCATCAAATGTCTTCATTCACTGGGTGCACCGCTGGAGCCGGGGCAGCAAGACGTTCCATGGCCTTGCAACCCCACTACAAAATACATCGTGCATTATCCTGAAGACAGGGCCATTGCATCCTATGGTTCTGGATATGGCGGGAACGCACTTTTGGGAAAGAAATGTTTTGCCCTGCGGATTGCTTCGGTGATGGCCAAGGAAGAGGGATGGTTGGCAGAGCACATGTTGATACTGGGTGTTGAAGATCCCAAAGGAAGAAAAACCTATCTGGGAGCAGCATTTCCCAGTGCCTGCGGAAAGACAAATTTTGCCATGCTGATTCCTCCTGAAGACATGAAGGGCTGGAAAGTTACAACAGTTG
>CANHSD010000240.1 GCA_947463105.1 Chitinophagaceae bacterium | reverse complement strand
TGTGGCAATTGGTTTTTGGCAAGGGATTGGTTTCAACTTCTGATGATTTTGGCAACCAGGGTGCCATGCCCACCCATCCTGAATTGTTGGATCATCTAGCGGTATACTACATGAAAAACAAGTGGGATACAAAGGCATTCATGAAATACATGTTCATGAGTGCAACCTATCTGCAATCTTCATTGGCAGATCCAGGGGTGATCAAAAGCGATCCAAACAATGCCCTGCTTACAAGAAGTCCCCGTTATCGTTATCCTGCTGAAATGCTGCGCGACAATGCGCTTGCAGTGGCGGGATTGCTTTTCAACAAGGTCGGTGGTAAAAGTGTTTATCCCTATCAGCCTGAAGGGTTGTGGGATGCCTTGAGCGATAAGGTTTGGCGGTACCAATATGTTTTATCTGAAGGAGAAGACCTATACAGGAAAAGCATTTATACGGTAAGAAAGCGAACAAGTGTTGTGCCCTTCATGCAGATTTTTGATGCCTCTGACAGGTCAGTATGTTTGGTGCGGAGACCGGTTTCCAGTTCACCCATGCAATCCCTTGCCATGCTGAACGATCCACAGATTGTTGAAGCCTCAAGGCATGTTGGTGCCAGGATGATCAGAGAAGGCGGTGCCAGTATTGAAAGCCAGTTGATGTTTGGGTTTCGCTTGATTACAGGACGCAAACCCAACAGGAAAGAAGAACAATTGATGAAAGAAATGTACCTGGCTGAGTTGAAAAATTTTGAGGCCAATCCACAAAAAGCCGAAGCACTCATGACCGTTGGAAAAAGCAATATTGATTTTCCTGGCATCCATCAACTGGCTGCCATGGGAAGCACTGCATTGGCATTGATGAATACCGATGAGTTCCTTACAAGAAAATGATTGACCATGAATGAGTTGATGAAAATGCATTACGAGAACAAGCGAAGGGAATTCCTCCGCGGTTCAGTCCTTGGATTGGGCAGCATCGCAATGGGTTCATTGTTGGGTTGCGGTAACAAAAATGCAGACCGAAAAGCGGTGCAACAGGTTGCTGAAGACATCAACAAACCCTTGGTCAATCCGCATTTTCTCCCCAAAGCAAAAAGGGTGATTTATCTGTTTCAGGGAGGCGGTCCGTCTCAAATGGAATTGTTCGATTACAAGCCCATGTTGTACAGCATGCATGGACAGGAAATTCCTGCTTCAGTGATTGGAAAAAACAGAATATCCGGAATGGTCAGCAACCAGTATTCATTTCCGTTGGCCATGCCAGCGGCTACCTTCAAGCAGCATGGGGCTGCTGGCGGTTACTTCAGTGACCTGGTTCCCCATATTGCAGAGATTGCTGATGATATCTGCGTGGTAAGGTCCATGTTCACCGAACAGATCAACCATGAGCCCGCAGTGATTTTCACGCAAACCGGCAACCAATTGAGTGGAAGGCCTTGCATAGGATCCTGGCTCAGCTATGGCCTTGGCAGCATGAACGATAATCTTCCTTCTTTCATCGTCATGGTCTCCAAAGGCGGCGGCGATCAACCCATCAGCAGTGCTGCCTGGAGCAGTGGCTTCCTGCCTTCCCATCACCAGGGCGTGCAGTTCATGACGGGGAATGAGCCGGTTCCTTTCCTCAACAATCCACAGGGCATCGATCGCATGGACAGAAGAAGAGCGCTTGATTTTATCAAGGGCTTCAACAATATTCAAAATGAGGTATGGCATGATCCGGAAATTGAAAGCCAGATCAACCAGTCTGAAATGGCCTATAAAATGCAGATGGCCATTCCTTCCATCACCGATTTGTCCGACGAACCCCAGCATATTCTTGACATGTATGGCCCGGATGTCATGACACCCGGAACCTTCGCACACAATTGCATCATGGCCAGGAGGCTGGCAGAGAAGGATGTTCGTTTTGTGCAACTCTATCATCTTGGTTGGGATCATCATGGTTCCCTGGCTTCGGGAATCAAAAGGGCTACATCGCACACCGATCAGCCATCAGCCGCGTTGGTCAAGGATTTGAAGCAGAGAGGCCTGCTGGATGATACCCTGGTCATTTGGGGCGGAGAGTTTGGAAGAACAAGTTTCTCACAAGGAAAACTTACTCCGGAAGGATTTGGCAGAGACCATCATCCAGGCTGTTACAGCATCTGGATGGCGGGAGGTGGAATCAAGTCAGGCATGGTTTATGGTGAGTCAGACGATTTTGCACACAATGTCGTGAAGGACAAGGTACATGTACATGATTTCCAGGCCACCATGATGCATCTCTTGGGCATTGACCACGAGCAATTCATTTACAAGAGCCAGGGTAGAAGGTATCGCCTGACAGATGTTTCAGGAAATGTAATCCATAACCTGATTGCATGATCATCAATTTCTTGGGGCACCTGCATCCCGTTTTTGTACACTTGCCTATAGGCTTTCTGGCAATTGCCTACGTTATCCAGTATTTTTTCAAGCCCGGCACTGAAAAATCAAGGCTGATTGATTTTGTATTGGCTGCGGGCATTGTATCATCTTTATTGGCTGCATTCTTTGGCTGGATGTTGTCCCTGTCTGGAGGCTATGAGGAGAACCTCTTGGATTGGCACCGGTATACTGCCATTGCTGTATGTATTGTTTCCATTGCATTGCTGGCGTATAAACGATATAAAAAAGACGAATACAGCACACCATACTATCATGCGGGATTTCACCTGATGATGCTGGCCCTTTTGCTGGCAGGACATTTTGGAGGAGAAATGACACATGGTGAGGGCTATCTGTTTTCTGCTGCAACAGATACTGCAACTGGTGTTGTCGGTGTAAAACAAAAAATGGAAAAGTTGACGGCTGCATCAACAGTGAGCGTTTATGATGGCATTGTTGAACCGGTGCTGGCGCAAAAATGCATGCAATGTCACAATGAAAAAAAGAAGAAAGGTGATTTTCAGTTGCATACCATTGAAGCCCTGATGAAAGGTGGTAAAAATGGGAAGGCCATTGTTGCAGGCGATCCTGACCACAGCGAATTCATCCGCCGCATTTTATTGGAAAAGGGTGATGAAAAGCACATGCCGCCCAAAGGGAAAGCACAGTTGACGCAACCTGAGCTTGATGTTTTGTCTTGGTGGGTCCTGCATGGTGTTTCCACTTCACAACCAGTAAAAGAGGTGAGCACCAATGATACCATAAGAAAATTTTTATCGGATGCAGAAAAGCAGTCATCAGGTCCTGCAGCATTGGATACCATTGCTCCTGCCGATGCATCGGGCATTACTGTACTAAAAAAGATCAACGTTTCAGTTGTCCCCCTTTCTTCCAGCACCCATTTCCTGGAACTGAACATGGTGAATGCTCCTTTCTTCGGAGACAAAGATGCGCCACTTTTGCAGAAAATTTCTCCACAGGTGATGTGGCTGGTATTGGCCGATACAAAAATTACTGATGCAGGTTTGGAGCCTTTGAAATCCTGCGTCAACATCACAAGGTTGAACCTCAAAAATACTGCCATCACCAATGCATCCATTTCCTTGATTGGACAGTTCAAGAAACTTGAATACCTCAACATTGTAGGCGCTAAAATAGATGATGCGGGTTTGTTGAATTTGACGCCATCCCCAACACTGAAAAAAATCTTTTGCTGGCGTTCGGGTATCACATCGAATGGTGTGATGGCATTTCAGCAAAAATATCCAAACATCGAAATTGACTTCGGAGAAAAAAAATAATATGTCTGCTGTTTTGAATGTTGACAGGGAGCGACTGGTATTGGGAACTGCAGGATTGGCGGGCCTTTGGGGAAAGGTTGATGAGGAAGAATCTATCAAAACCATTCTCTATGCCCTTGAGCAGGGTATAACCCATTTCGATGCAGCACCGGCATATGCTGACGCAGAGCGCATCCTTGCAAGGGCCCTCCGTGAATGGAAGGGCGTTCCTCCTTTTGTCAGCACAAAGGCTGGAAAGTTGAAGTCGGATGACCCTGACAGCATCAGCTATGATTTCAGCCCTGCAGGCATTACCAAGTCTGCTCATGAGAGCCTCAGCATATTTGGCAGGGACCAACTTGACCTGCTTTTTTTGCATGATGCTCCAGGCATGACAGCTGAAGAGATTCCTTATGCCGTTGAGGCCATGCAGATCCTGAAACGAGATGGTCTGGTAAAAGATATTGGTATTGGCGGCAATTATGGCGCATCATTTTCGCCATTTGTTGCAGACAATGATTTCACTCATTTCATGGGATTCAACCGTTACAATATTATCAACCAAGCTGCACGCGATGCAGAGTTTATTCAACTGGCAGATGCAGGGATTCAGGTATGGCAGGCCAGCC
>CANHSD010000239.1 GCA_947463105.1 Chitinophagaceae bacterium | reverse complement strand
GGTCGAAGATGAATCTGCCATGGACCAACTGCCGCATCATCCCGTGATGAAAAAATGGTGGGCCTATATGCGCGACATGATGGAATGTAATGATCACAACTCCCCCATCAGCATCCCCCTAAAAAATGTATTCTACATGCCTTGATATGGAAACAAAATCTTTATTTTTCAATAAAACTGCCATTGTAACCGGCGCCGGACAGGGCATTGGCCTGAAGATCTGTGAGATGCTGGCTGCTGAAGGGGCAAGGGTGATCTTGAATGACCTTGAAGCAAGCCTTTGCCATGCAGCAGCGGAGAAAATACAAAGCCAACATGGTGCTTGCATGTCTATGCCCGGAGACTCCAGCGATCCGGCATTCATCCAGTCGATGATTGACACTTGCACGAATCACTGGGGCGGTGTAGACATTGCCATCGCCAATGCAGGCATCACCCTTTTTGGAGATTTTTCCGACTATCCTGTTGCAGATTTTGACAGGGTGATGGAGGTGAACCTCAGAGGCACATTCTACCTGGCGCAAGCGGCATCCAACCAAATGAAAAAACAAAACCATGGTGGGTCCTTGCTTTTCACCTCATCAGTGACCGGACACCAGGCACACAAAAATCTTGCCGCCTATGGCATGAGCAAGGCCGCCATCGAAATGCTGGCGAAAAACCTGGTATCGGAACTTTCATCCTATCGCATCAACATCAATACCATCGCGCCCGGCGCAACCCTTACCGAAAGGACATTGCTTGACCCTGCCTATATCGAAACATGGTCAAGGATCACACCGATGGGAAGGCCCGCAAGTGTAGAAGACATTGGGCATGCGGCCTTGTTTCTTGTGTCGGACCATGCCCGTCATATCACCGGACAATCTTTGATCATCGATGGCGGTTGGACTGCTGTCAGCCCAACTCCTTATTGAACAACATGAACATCAAACCTCTTTGCAACCACAGGTCAATGCTCGGCGAAGGCCCTGTCTGGGACGCTGCCAACAATACCATTCTTTGGGTGGATATCATGGGTTCTGCCATCCATGTATTGGACAGAAATAACGATGCATTGCACAGCATTGCTACACCAAGCATGATTGGTTCCTTTGCCCTTTGCAATGACGGAAACATTGTTGCAGCGCTACAAGAGGGATTTGTGTTCATCAACAAGAATACCGGAGAGATCAGTGCGATCGGCGATCCTGAAAAGCATCTGCCTGGCAACCGCTTCAATGATGGTAAAACAGATCCTGCCGGAAGATTTTGGGCAGGGAGCATGTCTTTGACGGGTGAAACCGGCACAGGAAATCTTTACATGCTGGACGGCAATTTGAACATCAACAAAAAGATTGAAAAGGTTTCCATTTCCAATGGCTTGTGCTGGAGCGAAGACCTGCACTATTTTTACTATATCGATACCCCGACCATGGAAGTGGTTCGGTATGATTATGACAATGCAACAGGAGAGATCAGCAACAAAACATCCGTCATTTCTATCCCCGGCAAAGAAGGCTATCCTGATGGTATGACGATGGACAGCGAAGGAATGCTCTGGATTGCCCATTGGGAAGGATGGCAGGTTGCACGGTGGAACCCTTTCACCGGTGAGAAAATCGATGCCATTCAGTTACCGGTTTCGCTGGTCACTTCGATCTGTTTTGGCGGCGAGAAGATGGATGAAATGTACATCACTTCAGCCAGGGTCGGATTGACAGATGAACAACTGGCGGAAGAGCCCTTGGCTGGAAGCAGCTTTATCATTGAACAGAGCGGCTATAAAGGATCGGGGTTTGCACCCTTCAACATAACGAAACATTAAACCAACTACATGAAACCAACAGGCATCATCAGCAGCTTTCTTCTCCTCCTTTTTGCATTTTCGGGTACTGCACAGGTAACGCAACGCAATATCCTGGCTACCACCTATTCGCCAGAAAAACTTGTTGCATCCATCATCCCAAAAGACAAATGGAAACCTTATCCGCTGACGCCACAACAGTGGAAGGATGCAGTTCCGGACAGCATGCTGAAAGGCATTGTGGACGGTGCTTCCAGCGTCATGTCCTACAAATTTGAACCCATCAGCGGTTCGGTTTCCATGGACTTCAAACGCACCGGCGACAGGCTCAGGCATTCCGGCATCTCTTTCAAAAAAAGGGAAGTATTGATGTACATGGTGCTGGCAGAAAGCATTGAAGACAAGGGTCGGTTTATGGAAGCCATCTTCAACGGCATCTGGTCAATCTGCGAAGAAAGTTTTTGGGGTGTGCCGGCACATATTGGCGGAACCGGACTTCCTGATGTGGAGCGTCCTGCGGTGGACCTTTTTGCAGCAGAAACTGCAGCGGTAATGGCCATGGCAGATTATTTTGTCGGCGACAAGCTGGACAAGATCAACCCATTGATCAGGAAGCGCATCTACCATGAAACAGACAGCAGGCTGTTTACACCAATGTTGAAATACGGCGACGGTTACAAGTGGATGAGCAGAACAATACCCGTGAACAACTGGAATCCCTGGATCATGTCGAACTGGATCCTCAGCAGCCTCATGCTGGAACGCAACGAAGTCAGGAGGGTTACCATGACCAATGCCGCCATGAAAGGACTGGATGCCTACCTGAACAGTTTGGGCGATGATGGTGGCTGTGATGAAGGTCCAAGCTATTGGTTTGCTGCAGGTGCCAGCGTATACGATTGCCTAGAACTTTTGCACAATGCATCCAACGGTGCAATCAATATATATGGCAACGAACTCATCAAAAAAATGGCGACCTATATCACCAACACCCATATTGCAGGAAACTATTTTGTGAATTTTGCGGATGCCGATCCAACTCTAACGCCCAGCGGCATGTTGCTCTACCGCTTTGGAAAGGACATCAATGATACCACCATGATGGAGTTCGGAAAATGGGCACAACAAAACTATCCTTCCAAGCCTGGTGGTTCAACGGGCATGAGGATGCGCCACCTGGGTTCCCTGCTCAACCTCAAAAATATTGATGCAAGCCCAAGTAAATTCAAGGACCCTGCCAGTGCGTGGATCAGCGACATACAAATCCTGACGGCTAGGACCGAGAAGGGATTGTTCCTGGCCACCCATGGAGGCCACAATGCAGAAAGCCATAACCACAACGATGTGGGTGATTTCATCATCTATGTGAAAGGTGAACCCATGATCATCGATGCAGGCCGCGGCAATTATACGGCCAGAACATTTTCAAGCCAGCGCTATGAACTCTGGTTCACCCAATCACAGTACCACAACCTTCCCATCATCAATGGGGTTGGACAACAGGCTGGGCGTGAGTTTGAAGCGAAATCTGTCAAGAGCCTGATCAACGAAAAAGAGTCCTCGCTTACCATGGATATTGCAGCGGCCTATCCCGACAGTGCAGGCATTGAACGCTGGAACAGGACCGTGAGGCTCAACAGGGCAAAGGAAACGGTGGAAATCAATGAGGATTACCAGTTCAAAGCGAACCCCGTTTCATTGCAACAGGTATTCATGACCGTCTGTGCTGTTGATACCCATGTTCCCGGAAAGGTTTTGTTCAGTGATGCAAAAGGAAACAAATTGGCATTGGATTATGACGCAAAAAAATGGACTGTAACAACAGAAATACCTTCTTTTGAGGGGATGGAATATGAAAGTTTCGACAAGAAATGGGATGGGAAAAAGATTACAAGGGTCATCCTGACCAGAAATAACACAAAGTCCAAAGGGGATCACCAATTTTCATTTGAAGTGAATTAACTTTGTCGCCCCGGCCTCGTAGTACAATGGATAGTATAAGAGTCTCCGAAGCTCCAGATCCCGGTTCGATTCCAGGCGAGGCCACTCCTTCAAAAAAGACAATTCTCAAACGGATTGTCTTTTTTGTTCCTGCTGCAGCTGATATCCCTGTTTCATGATGCGCCCAAACCATCCAAGTCCGATGCCAATCCAAAGTATCCACCAATTGACAAGGTGTTGAAGTTTATATTGTTGGTTTGTAATTTCCAATACTGTTGACCTGAAACTGCGGTAGGTATATCGTTCAATGAAGTAAAATAAAATGATGGACAGGGCCGCAATGAAAATCGGTCTGGACAGGTCTTTTTTGAAAACATCACTGGGATCCAATTGAATTGCCACCAACAATCCGCAACAACAAACGATCAAAAAAATGATGGAAAACAAAGGTGATTCACCAATATTGTTTTCCAGTACCAAACTGTAAAACCAGCCAGGAGAATCCAACTGAAGTTTGTATTCATGAACAATCAGTGCATTTTGTTGCAATGGATCAGTTTGTGGTTGTGCATCCTTCAGTGCAACATCAAACACCAATTGCTT
>CANHSD010000238.1 GCA_947463105.1 Chitinophagaceae bacterium | reverse complement strand
TGTCGCTTGGCATAATTTCTGGTATGCTGTTTGATTTTTTCAATAGCGTCTTCCCTTGAACATTTTCCTTCAAAAAAATCAAAGAGTTCTTTGTATCCCACCGTTTGAAGGGCAGTCAAGTGATTGAATGCAAACAAAGACCGGGCCTCATCTTCCAATCCCTCTATCATCATCATGTCGACCCGATGATTGATTCTCTTGTATAGATCTTCCCTGGGCATTTGAATATATCGATAGCGTATCTTGAAATTTCTTTTGCCAACTGAACTGGACAGTTGGTCTTCGCCTTGATGTTTTTGTGCAACTCCTTTTTGATAGTGGGCAATCGGAAATCCTGTATGCATGATCACTTCCAGTGCCCTCATCATGCGGTTTGGGTTATAGATATCACCCTGCAGTGCAAATTCAGGATCCAGTGACAGTAAGGTATCTCTCAAACCTTCCACACCTTTGTCTTTGTGGATAGAAATCGCCTTGTTGCGCACTTCAGTAGGCACTTCAGGAATATCATCCAGTCCTTCGGCAAGCGCCTTGATATAAAGGCCTGTTCCGCCACATACAACGGCCTGGTCGTGGTCTTGGAAAATCATGTCAAGATAGGTGAGGGCCTCTTTTTCAAAACTTGCCGCAGTAATGTTTTCGTGAATGGAATGGTTGGCAATGAAATGATGCCTTACCCTAGATAATTCTGTATCAGTAGGCCTTGCAACGCCAATTTTCATTTCCTTGTAACATTGCCTGGAGTCTGCTGAAATGATGTCTGTTTTCAGTGCCGTTGCAATCTTGATGGCCTCAGCGGTTTTTCCCACTGCGGTAGGTCCAACAATAATGATGCATTCTTTTTCGGCCATGCTAAAATGATGTATCCTCTTCGGTGCCATCTGCCTCTTCTCCGGCATCGTCAGTTTCTCCGGCCTCTTCACCTTCATCAGAAAAACCTTCTCCAAGTGAAGCAAGGTCATATTTCTCTTCTACATCTGCAAAGCGATCACCAAGGATGCTTTTGATGCCATATTGGCTTGGTCCTATCCCTTCTTTTCTTGTGATGGAAGGGTAGGTTGTTTTTGAATTTTCCTCTTTTGAAACACTGATCAATTGTACTTTGAAAGACCAGTTTTTTTTGAAGTCATAGAGATAGATGAATTTTTGTTCTGTATCCCTTATTTCTGAGCCAATGGTTGTTTCAAACATGTCCAATGGCTCCACCCTGTATTCTACCTCAACATATTTTTCCAAACTGATTTCCCTTCCCCTTTGCCAGCTTGCATTGCTCCTGAAAAAAGTTGCCTGGTGAATACTGTCAAATTCATAGGCAGATAAAATCATCTGGTGCAATTCAAAAAAAGATTGGTTGTGCTTGATGACGATATCACGATAAATGGTATCGTCTTCCTCAAAGTAGACACGAAATTTAAGAATGGCCATGATGCAATTTAATGAAAATTAAGGATAAGCCCTAAGCCTGTCCCAAGTTGGCACCTGAATAAACTTTTCAAAAACCAGTGTTTAAAATTTGAATCCAACCGTCAGGAAAATGTTGCCATTGCTTGCACGGACATTGCCTGGTTCAAAAAAACCATTGTCGAGCCGGTAGGGGAAACTGGCATCCTTGATCAACTGTTGTACATAAGTAAGGTCTACGAAAAAGCCCATATTCCTGTATCCCAGTCCACCACTGATGTTCATTTGCCTTGCCTTCAGCGGAGCGCTGGCATACGCATTGCCCATGTAGTTGAAGCCAAGCCTGGTCATGATGGTCTTGAACTTGAGCTCGCCACCCAACCGCATGTTCAGGGCAGACCTGAATTGTTCCTTGATGGCATCGTTCACCTGGTTCAGGTAAGCGTCATCACTGGTAGTGGCCCCGCTGAACTTTGCGTTGGAGTAGTCAAGGTATTCGATGTCTGCACTGATGAATCCTTTTTGCATGTTCACGTCAGCAACCTCATTCAAAACATAGGATATGCCTGCCATCAGCCGCATCGGGTTGGTGAAATTGTATTGAAACTGGCCCAGCTCACCATTGTTAAAATCAAGTGAACTCTGCTTGAGCACCCCATTTCCCTGATAACCTTCCAGGTCTGTGGTGATCTTGCTGCTGTATTTGTCATCCATGTTGTACATGACAGGGGAGTGGAAAGCCAATCCAATCCTGAGCCTTTCTACAGGCTTCACAATTAGCCCTAATTTCAAGCCAACACCCACGCCTTCGCTGATCAGGTAGTCTTCGGTTTCGAAATAATTGAAATTGTTTTTTTTATTGGATGTGGCATCAGATTCCCTGTAAATCGAGGTCCTTTCGAACTTGAGCTTGCTGAAGGTAATACCACCACCGATAAAAAGCTTGTCCATATAATTACCACTGGCAGAAAAATAAATATCATTGATGCTGCCCTTGGTGGTAATGTCTTGTTGTTGATTTACACCAGTTTGGGGCGTGGAAAGGCTCCTGTACCCCCTGATGCTGTTGCCTGGCCCAGAAAGGGTATCAATGAGGTATGTATTGAAGGCAAGGCTTGATCCGTAAGGAAATTTTTCTGCAGCCTGGTTGGGGTCTGTAACATTGTTGTTGATCAGTTCTTCCAGGTATTTCTCTGAGTAGGAGCTTTCTGTATTGGTTCCTTTCAGCCTTGTGCTGTTGCCAAAGTTGACGGTTCTGTTCATTCCGATACCATAGGTAAAGTTTCTCCAGTTGCCATTCCATGATCCTGGCCTGGGTAATACCAGTCCTATGTTGCTGAAATCAGGGGTGATTTTGTTGGCCTTTGTTTCGGTATTGAGGTAGTTGATCTTGGTATTGTTGAATGCCAGCGAGGGTGTAAAGGTGAACTCTCCACTTTTGTAAAGGCCAAGCCCTGCAGGGTTGATGAAAGCGGCAGAAATATCTCCACCAAGAGAAGTCATCGCTCCTCCAATTGCCCTGGCCCTTGCAGTTCCGCCATGTCCCATCAATGAGTAACGGAGGGCATCAACGGGTTCCTGCGCTTGCAGTTGTAAACCAAACAAAATGCTGAATAGAATGGGGAGTTGCTTCATGCGAAATGATTTAGGGTGCAGGAGTTCAGCCATTGGGTATTGTGAAGGGGGCCGAAAACCTCAACAGCAAACCAAGGCAGAACAACTGAATTAGTTTCCTCCTCTGGGGAATGTTCTTACAGGAGCCGATCCACTGGAGGAAGAACTGCTGCTCGAACTTGAACTGCTGCTGGAGCTGGAACTGGAGCTGCTGGAATTTGAACTGTTGGAGAAAGTTCTGGACGGGCTGCCATAAGACGACTCACCACTGCTGCGTGGGTTGTATCCGCCTCTTGGGATATTAGCGCCAGAATTGTTGGATTGTCCGCCAGAGCGTAAAAATCCAGCGCCCATTTTGGGGTCAGCACTGCTGGATTTCATGGGTGTATAATTGCTGAGTGAATAGGTTCTTGGTCCTGCTGAAGTAGAAACGATTGACTTGCCAGTATTGTACACAATAACGGGTTGCCCATAATAATTGGGCGAGAATGGATTCAGGTAGCTTGAAATTCCAAAACTGGGCCTTCCAAAATACAGACTGTTCATGCCTGAGTAGCCATAAGATGGGAAGGCGTTGAAATAACTGCTGTTGTTCCAATGTGGATTGTTCCAATAGGCATAATCATCATCAAATGCATTCCACCTTGAACCACCAAAGGCTTTCATCCGCATATACCGGTCAGTCATCGGAACTTCTGAAGCCCTGTATTCATCTTTTTCTTCTACATTGACATATTCGGCACCTGGTCTGGCTGGAGAAAAATAGACGTCATCAATGGTCTGTCCAGTCCTGTAAGCTGTGCTGCACCCCATCATGATGGAAGCCAGCGAAATGGCAAGAATGATCTTGTTCATACGATGCGATTTAAAGATTAATCCGAAGTTACTACATTTGCGCAATCCTGTTCCATTATTTAGACGAACGGCAACTGTTAAAGTTGCAGGGGAATAAACAAAAACTGTTAAAGCATCCATAATATGGCAAACGAACTGACATCAAGGGCTACCGATTACGCACAGTGGTACAACGAACTGATTTTGAAGGGTGGGCTGGCAGACTATTCTGCTGTGAGGGGCTGCATGGTAATCAAGCCCTATGGTTATACCCTTTGGGAGAACATGAGGGATGTACTGGACAAGATGTTCAAGGATACAGGCCATGTCAATGCCTATTTTCCACTCTTCGTTCCCAAATCCTTCCTGGAGAAGGAAGAGGGACATGCTGAGGGCTTTGCCAAGGAATGTGCTGTTGTTACCCATTACAGGCTGAAAGCAGATCCCAACAACAAGGGAAAACTGATGGTTGATCCCGAAGCAAAGCTGGAAGA
>CANHSD010000237.1 GCA_947463105.1 Chitinophagaceae bacterium | reverse complement strand
TGGAAATATTTGAAAACAGTGACTTCAGCCTGACATATCAATTTCATGCAGAAAACATAAATATGGATATTGAAAAGAATCTATTAAATGCTGACAACCTGATGTTTACAGAATTTTATCTAAACAATTTTAGCAGGATACATCCTGCATTCATTACAGCTGCTGACCTATTGTTAACCGAAACATTCTATGCTGATAACAATTGACCTTATTATCAGCATCATGGATCTTAATGATAAAATGCCTTCTCAAACGAGAAGGCATTATTAATAAGTTGCCGCAAGTAATAAGCCGGATTCTGTACAAGGCTATCATTTATCTGTCACAAAAGTTACCCTTTGTGATCAAGCTGCCTACCCATCAAGGCCTCAAAGAGAGAGAACGAGTCATTCTCCACCCGAAGGTTACCATGACCTATGTGGCATTTCAACACGCAAGGTTTACCCCCGGTAAGCATTGCTGCATACCGCCGGGAGCTTTTACCTCCCGTTTTCACCCTTACCCCAACAAGTTGGGGCGGTTATTTTCTGTGGCACTATCTGTTCCTGTTTTCACAAGACCCGGCTGTTCACCGGTGCGATGCTCTATGTTGTCCGGACTTTCCTCGTTGATTGCTCAACGCGATAGCGTATTGCGGCGGTACTAAGGTAGTATATATATTTCTGTTGCACCGTACCCATAAAGATGATGGAGTCTGTTCACGAAGGATTTAACATCTTTTTTGTGGCGCAACAGTTCGTGGATTTCATCCTTCAACTTCCCTGTTCCAATGCCATGGATAATAGTAATTTCTGTGAGTTTATGGGCAAGTGCTTCTTCGTAGAATTTTTCAAATGCCTTGAGTTGCATGTCAAGAATCTGCACAGGCGATAACCGGTCATGCTGGTCTGACAATTTATCTGCATGCAAATCGATCAATGTTCTTCTTGGAGGAAGATTGGCCTTTATTTTATCAGCAGGATAAACCTTGAAACCAGCGGCGGAGAGCCTGTTTATGTCAAAGCGATCATGCTCAACTTCTTTAATGGGATAGGTCTCAAAAAGATTGATATTGAATGAAGCTTTTTGTGCTTTCAGGACATCTTCAGATAATTTGAAGATCAGTTTGGGCTTTGGCTTGAACTGAACCTCAAAATGCCCTACCCTTTTCTTATCAACGGTTGCCAGAGAAAAATCAAAATCCATCCTGGGCTGATCATTCAGGTTCTCAAATGGAAGATCAAACAAATACATTTCATCCAGGGCCCGTATGCTATTGCGTAGATCCAGTTCTTTTTTGCTTCCATAATAGATGGAGAGTTCAAAAATAAGGTCATCATCCGTATGGTTTAATACATAAATACGGTAATATGAAATAATGTCATCGTCAAAGATATCCTTGTCCAGCACAGGATAAAAAGAAAGCCAAACGCCATCCCGCTCAATGAATCGCTGTACATTTTTTTCTTTTCTGGGTTGTTCTGTATTTCCAAAAGAAGACTTTTTTTTGAACTCCTTGGGAGCCGTGAAGTCTTGAAAATATGGAAAATCTATTTGATCAGCATATACAGGAAAACTGACGCCATCCACCTCAATCAGCAGCATTTTCTTGTCAATCCACTCTACAACTGATCCACGCTCACCAGTGGCAAGAACCATGATTTTATCTCCTTCCTGAAATTTCATGGCTATAAAGGTAGTCTCTATCTTGTTATTTGTTCAACTTACTGTTGTTCTTGCCATAAAGCAGATAGATGGAAAGACCAAACGCCATCCAACCCCAAAAAACAAGCCAACTTTTAGCTGGAATTTCTACCATCAGGTACATGCAACAGGCAACTCCCAGCACAGGAATGAGGGAGTATTTCCTGACAAAAGACAGTACTGCAAGGATACCAGCCAATACCATAAATATAATGAACAGTACTTCTTGATAACCTTCTGTTCCAATATGTACAACTGCCTGGATGGTTCTTTCCTGAAACAGGTAAAAAGCAAGGATATAAATCAATGGAAAAACATATTGGGCATTGATGTAAGGGATAGAAAATTTACCTTTTTGCTTTTCAATCCGTGGCAATACCAGTACACCTCCACTGACCAATACAAATGCAAACAAGGTGCCAATGCTGGTCAGGTCGGTTACCAATTTATCATCAATAAACAACACCAGTCCTGCTACCAATACACCTGCAATAACAGTAGAAAAACCTGGCGTTTGGTATTTCTTGTTGACCTTACCAAAAGACTTGGGCAGCAGTCCATCCCGGCTCATTGCCATCCAAATCCTGGGTTGTCCTATTTGAAATATCAACAATACACTGGTGGCTGCCACCACAGCACTGACTGAAATGAAGAAACCAAATTTCTGCATGTTGATCCGCTCAAAAACAAAAGCAAGAGGATCTGCAACATTGGCAAACTCCGAGTAGTTGACCAGTCCTGTAATAACCAATGCAATCACAATATAAATTACAGTGCAAATGATCAGGGAATAAATCATTCCTTTGGGAAGATCCCGCTGTGGGTTGGCACACTCTTCGGCCGTGGTGGAGATGGCATCAAATCCAATATAGGCAAAGAATACAGCAGAAACACCTTTCAAAACACCCCCCATTCCATTGGGAAGAAAAGGAGTCCAATTGGCGGTAGTTCCATTAGAAAAAATAAACCAAAACCCAACTACGGCAACCAAGACCAACACAACGATTTTGATCATCACCATTGCATTGGCTGTGCGCTTGCTCTCCTGAATACCGATGTAAGCCAACATGGAAATGAGTGCAACGATGACGAATGCAGGTAAGTTGATGATAAATGGAACACCTAGAATTCTAGGGGCATTGGTATATACCAGGCCTGAAACATCCGCACCGTTAGCCAAAGCAGCTGTGTGAATATTACTGGCTGTCTGGTATCCCACCGTCAGCCATTTGGGAAGATCAAGTCCCATGGCATGGAGGATATTGTTAAAATAGGCACTCCATGAAATGGCCACAACAATATTACCAATAGCATATTCTAAAATCAGTGCCCAGCCAATAATCCAGGCAACCACTTCACCAAAACTCACATAGGAATAAGTATAGGCACTACCTGCAACAGGTATGCGGGAAGCAAACTCTGCATAACAGAGGGCTGTAAAACCACATGTGATGGCAGTAATAACAAAAAGAAGTATGACCCCGGGTCCACCATTGTAAGCCGCTGATCCTATGGTTGAAAATATACCTCCGCCAATCACTGCAGCAACGCCCATCAGTGTAAGGTCTCTCACATTCAATACACGGTTCAAGCCCGTGGCTCCCTCTGGGCCAGCATGCAATGAAACCTCTCCATTCAGATCCTGCAAATTCTTTTTTCTGAAAATATTTCCCAAAGTATTTGTTTTTATTTGTCTCTTTTGATAAGATAATGTGCCAGTTCAACCAGTGATGCTTTTCTTTCCTTGGATACAGCAATCTCTTCGAGGTGTAAAAACGCCTTTTCGAGATATTGTTCTTTAAGTGCATTAGCCCAAAGGTCAATGCCACAAGCTTTGTAGATGGCAAGTACTTTTTCTACCTTGTCCTTGTCATCTTGTTTCATGAGCTGGTGCAATTCGGCAAGCATGTCCCCTTTTGCAGTTTCAAGCGCATGAATCATCAAAAAGGTCTTCTTGTTGCTTTGGATATCACCTCCTACTTGTTTTCCGAATTTGCTTGGGTCGCCAAATGCATCAAGATAATCATCCTGCACCTGGAAGGCGATGCCCAGGTTTCTGCCAAATTCATAAATATGTTGCTGGTTGCCCTCGCTTGCGCCGCCAACGATAGCACCCAACTGAAGGCTGGAAGCCAGCAAAACTGATGTTTTCAACTCAATCATTTTCAAGTATTGATCCAAATCAACATGATCCAGTGTTTCAAAATCCATGTCAAGTTGCTGACCTTCACAAACCTCTTTGGCTGTTTTATTGAACAGGTGTAATGTTTTCTTTAGAAAGGAAGGGTCTGTTTTATTAAGGTAATCGTAAGCAACCACCATCATTACATCTCCACCAAGCAAGGCGGTAGGTTCTCCATGCACCGCATGCACTGTTGGTTTACCCCTGCGCAGTGGTGCTTTGTCCATGATATCATCATGAACCAAAGTGAAATTATGGAAGAGCTCCACAGCAGCAGCAAGGTGGTAAGCATCAGGTTTGATTTCGCCGAAGAGTTCATTGCCCATCAAACAAAGGACAGGTCTGATTCTTTTGCCAGAATTGGAAAGAAATTCCTCCAAAGGATCATATAAAGTAGAAGGAAAAGAAGGAAAATGCCTATGGTTAAAATAGGTTTCGAATGATTGTTGTAATGTTTCAATGCCTGTCATAAAGTGCCTTTGTTAAG
>CANHSD010000236.1 GCA_947463105.1 Chitinophagaceae bacterium | reverse complement strand
TTTACACTCATGTTGTTTTAATCATGCCTAACGCCTTCTCTAACCCTGAACACATGAAGGATATACGGGAACAATGCATCCATGGTTTCTGCTGCACCCCTTGGTGATCCGGGCAAAGTTATCAGCAGTGTTTCGCCTACAAATCCCGCAATTCCTCTGCTCAGCATGGCATAAGGAGTACGTTGTTGTCCATAATCTCTAGCAACCTCCATGATGCCTGGCACCTCACGCTCAATCAACGGCCTAAGGGCATCTGGCGTAACATCCCTTGGAGAAAGTCCTGTTCCTCCGGTAAATAAAATCAATTGATACCCGTCTGCGATTAACTGACTGGCTGTTGCCTGAATCACATCAAACTCATCCGCAATGGCCTGTCTGTGAGAGACAGTGAGTTTGTGCTTCTTTAGCTTTTCTTCAATGACATCTCCACTCTTATCGATATTCAAGCCCTTGCTGACACTATCGCTGCATGTAATCACAGCAACTTTTAAGGTTTCTGGATATGCATATTTGATATCGCTTTTGCCCCCTTTCTTTTTTTCAAGCCTGATGGAAGAAATTTCAATGGAATCATCAATGGGCTTCAACATGTCATACATGGTCAATGCCGTGATGGCTGCACCATGCATGGCCTCCACCTCTACACCTGTCTTATAGACAGTATGCACTTCCACCCTGATGATGATATTCAATCCATCAATCTCATGCGTGATGGCTGTATATTCAACAGGCAAAGGGTGACAATCAGGTATCACCTCATATGTTTTCTTGCAGGCCAGCAAACCGGCTGCCCGGCTGAATTCAAATACATCCCCTTTGGGCACTTTCCTGTTAACGATGGCATCAATGGTTTCCTGTTTTGAAACAGTGAGAACCCCCATTGCAATGGCCTCACGCAGGGTGGACGATTTATGTGTGATGTTTACCATGAGATTAATTATTTATTTTCCATTGATATCCTTCCCCTTCAAAAATTTCCTTCCCCCATACAGGCAGTTCGGCTTTGATCCGTTCTACACATGCTGTACATGCATCAATCGCATCCTTTCGATGCTTTGAAGATGTGAAAACAAAAAGGCAAATTTCACCTGCTTTGATTATTCCCAGGCTATGATGAACATGCATGCAGGTTAGCGCATACTTGGCAAAAATATCTTCCCGAATGGCAGACATGGTTTCCAGTGCCATTTCAACATGGCTGGTGTATTCGATGGCCTCCACCTGTTTACCATCAACCATATCAGCCCTTACCTGACCAAGGAAAATACTGTGCCCGCCAATCGAAGTTTTGGTAGCATGTTTTGCAATGCTGTCTGCGATGAATGCGGCTTCCACTGGTCCTTCTGTGAAAATATTTTTTACCTTTTTTTTATCCATTGTTTCAAATTATACTTTTTTCTGCCAATCCAAGTACTCCCCCCTTCAGACTGAACACTGATGCGTCTGGACTTGCTTTCATTAGCATGTTAGCCGCCATCAGACTGCGCATACCTGCCTGACAAACAAATACCACGTTTCTGTCTTTAAGGCAACTGAGGTTGTTTTCAAGCCCTGACAAAGGTAACGCCATCCATTCCAATCCAAGCGAGGAACAGAGGGTATCCAAGCGCGGCATTTCATGTGGTTCTCGTATATCAACGAACAAATGATCCAAAAAGTTTTGTTTCCACTCCAGCACATCAATTTCTTTGATTCCTTTCTGTGGAATGCCGCACAACCACTCATAATCCGTGGCAATAAATTGTTCTTCAGATGAAGGCATGTATTGAAGGCTGACGGGATTGGAAACCAACTGCATGATGAACACCTCCTGTGTTAAGGCGTTGTAATTCCAAAGCCTGTTTGACAATGTTGTTCCGAGACCTGTAATCAGCTTTATGGCTTCGGTGGCTTGCATCGTACCAATCGTTCCAGGCAATACACCCAATACTCCCCCTTCGGCACAATTGAGTATTTCCCCATTGGCAGGTGGCAGCGGGAACAAATCCCGGTAGTTCACAGACCTGCTTCCATCCGTTTGCGATTGGTTAAAAACAGCTACCTGTCCGTCAAATTGTGATACGGCACCAAAAACAAATGGTTTACCCAACAATACACAGGCATCATTGATCAGGTATCTTGATGCAAAATTGTCCGTTGCGTCAACAATCACGTCATAGTCAGGAAAATGCTGAAGGCAATGTTGCTGGGTCCATCGTTCATTCCATGTGCTTATATCCACATCACTATTGAGTGAAAACATTTTTCTATTTACAACATCAACCTTGTACGAATCTATGTCTTCAGTTCCGAAAACTACCTGTCTGTGGAGGTTGGAGAGGCTTACCTTGTCATGGTCTGCAAGTCCGATATGTCCGACACCTGCAGCAACAAGGTATTGCACAATCGGACAACCCAATCCTCCAGCTCCAATAACCAAAACCCTTGCCTGCTGTAGCTTTTGTTGCCCTGCCATTCCAAATCCCTTCAGGATGAGTTGCCGTTGATATCTTTCGTATTGAATTGTTTGATTCATCGTTAGCCCCCTGAAAATGGTGGCATGAAGGCTACCTTACTGCCGTGTCTAATAATCGTGTTTTCTGTAACCATGGCATTATTGACTGCAATCATGTATGTTGATGATTCCAGGGCTGGATAACGTTTCTTCATCATCTGAATCAGCATGTCTGTATTGGCAACTTCCTCTACCATGATTGATGAAACACCAGTGGCATCTTTGAACTGCCCAAAAAACATCACTTCGATCATACGTATTATTTAGGTTAGCAACAGTTTGACAGATGCCATCAGCAATACTGTCGCCAACAAATATTTCAATATATTCTGGTTGAACTTCCTTGCGCCCAACCATGCACCAACGGATCCACCTGCAAAGGCAACCCCAACCAAAATAAACATCTCCGATTGAAAATTGATTCCTTTGGTCAGTTGGCCAGCCAAGCCAGACAGTGAATTTACGAAAATGAACAATGCACTGATGGCCGCAGTCTGCTTCTGGTTTGTCCAGGCGAGCAGTAGCAATACTGGTGAGAGAATAATGCCTCCCCCGATGCCAATCAATCCTGATAAAAAACCGATACAGGCACCAATCAACAGAGACAAAAAGAGTGTTGATTGTTTTAAATCATTAATATCCTTGTTTGGAAATGCTACCAACCTGATGACTGGAATCAGCAACAAAATTCCTAATATTTTTTTATAGACAGAAGCATCAAGAGAGATCATTCCTCCAAGAAAAGAGAAGGGTATGGAAGCCAATGCGAAGGGCAGGAATATTTTCCATTTGAAATGACCTTCCTTGTAAAAAAGTACAAAAGCAGATAAGGAAACAAACAAATTGAGCAGCAATGCAGTTGGCTTCATTATTTCTGGCATCATGCCAAAAACAACCATCAACGCCAGGTAGCCACTGGCGCCCCCATGGCCAACAGCGGCATAAAGAAATGCCACAACAAACAAAAGCAATAAAAATATCATTGTAAGTGACATGGACATCAATTATTGAGGAAGGAGATGAATGTCAATCAATTGCCCTTTGCTGAAAATAGTTTCTCCTTCCGGAAAAACAGCCAAGCAGTTGGCTGATGCAAATGATGAAAGCTTGTACGATTCCTGTCCTGTTTTCAATGAAACGGTTTGACCATTGTACAATCCCTTTAAAAAATGTGTCAATCCTGCAGGCTTTTGATGATCATGTTCCAACGGAACCTGTTTGGATTCAATGGATTTTGGAGAATGCATCATCCTGCCAATAGCCGGGATTACATATTCATAAAAACAAGTGAGCACGGATGCCGGATTTCCTGGCAATCCAAATACCGCTCTCTCATCTTTTGTTCCAAAAAGCATGGGCTTCCCCGGCTTTTGTTTGATTTTATGGAATACTTGCTTCACGCCACATGATTCGAAAGCATCCAGTGTAAAATCATAATCGCCTACACTCACTCCGCCTGTCATCAAAATCAAGTCTGCAGTTTGCAAAGCCTTTTCAAGGATAGACTGCAATTGGAACATATCATCGCCACAGGAAAAAATATCAACATCATTGATATGCAGTTGAGAAAAGCAGGCTTTTAATGCCAGGGAATTTGAATCGTAGACTTGTCCATATTCCAACGGTTTGCCAGGCAGCTGAAGTTCATTGCCTGTAACAATGATGGCAACCCTTGGTTTGGGATAGACCTTTACTGATGATATGCCCATACCCGCCAGAAACCCGATGGAAGCGGCGTTCAACGAATGTCCTTGGGACAATGCCTTTGCGCCCTTTTGTATTTCTGAACCAACCTGACGAACATTATCCCCTTTTTTGATTTGCAAATCTGTTACCTGCAAATAACCCTCTTGAACAGCAGATTTTTCTTGCATCAAAACAGTATCGGCGCCCGGAGGAACAGC
>CANHSD010000235.1 GCA_947463105.1 Chitinophagaceae bacterium | reverse complement strand
GTCATGATGATCTGAACATTGTTGATGGGTACAACATTGACTTCGTAAATCAAGCCAAGCTCCCAGATATTAACAGGCAACTCAGGATCAAAAACGGTTTTGATTTTTTCAATTACCTTTTCTTTTATTACTTCTGGGCTCATCATTTTACAATATTTTTTGATTGTGAATTAAGGAAGTTGCTTGAGCAACTTTCTGCTCTCTTCTCTGTATATGGAGATATAATTTGTTCTGATATAATCAGGCTCCATTTTTTCTTTTTTCCCAATGTTCAGTTGAATTTTTTTGGAGGGAAGTACCGGCATGTGACAATCAATGCAATTGTTTTGTAAAGTGCCCAATCCTTCGGCTTTCACGGTGCAGGACTTTTGATGCTTGCCGCCATGGCATTCCATGCATTTTTGAGAGAAAAGCTTTGGCTCATTGTATTCCTCCTTGTGTACATTGTGGCAAGAAGAGCAGTCCATCTGTGCTGATGCGGTAAAACATTTACTAGCTGCCAACAATCCGTATTGGTTTCCGTGTACGTCTAGTGTATCTGCTTGGCTGCTGATTGGGTTGGCTACCGAGAACGCATCCAATTTCATGCCGACTGTAAAACTGAAGGGTGGTTTGATTGCTTTTCGCATGCCTGAGTGGCAAAGTGCGCATCCGTCAAGCCTTATTTGCCGTTCCATGTTTGCGGTATTCACAATAAACTTACCAACGCTGTCGGTTGGATTTTTGATATGGTGGCTGATGTGTGCACTGCCTTCACCATGACATTTTTGGCAGCCTATGCCCAGCACGATTGATTTTCTATCATACTCGTTTCCCTCCCCATTCGGATTGGTTGTCTTGGCCGCAGTAGCGTGGCATTCCAAACAGTTAAGGGATATCGGTCTATCGAAGTAGGCAAGGTTTGGAAAGCCCGGGCTGTTGCACCATGATTGGGTTCTGGTATAGTATGAAATTGGAAGTTGAAAGAGATTGTTTTTATTCCAATACAAATAGGATTGTCCTTTTCTCCCGGATCCGATGACGATGTCGAATGAAGCCCTTTGGATCTCTTCTCCACTGATTCTCGAGGATTGAACCAGCTTTTTATTTTCTTTGATCATGTCAACATGCATGAATAGATTAAAGTGAAATCTATTATTGCTGTTGTCAAAACTCCCTTTGATGGATTCAGTGCTTGCAGTTCTTGAGTCTATCGAATGTGCTGTTTTTGCGTAGTTGTCATAGATTTCTCTATGACAGTTTCTGCATGCAGTCTCTTGAAAGTTGGCACTGGCTTGCTTGTTGGGCAGCTGTGTGATGAAAAAAAGGTTGGCGGCCGCGATGGTTGTCATCAAGGTTAAAACTACTAGCCACTTGTACCATTTTTTATTCACTCGGCTTGCATTGATATTTTTTATGCTTTACTCTACTGTTTTATTTTCTGCATTTACCTGCCATGCACCTGCATCCATCTTCATCTGCTTGATCATGGCCCTCAATCCATTTGAGCGCGTCTGTGCAAGATGAGAACTCAAACCAATGGTGTTGATGAATTCAAGGGGTGCCTCAACAATTTCCTTTGCGGGTTGCCCATTCATTACCGTAATCATCAATCCCACCAATCCTCGGACAATGATGGCATCACTGTCTCCTTCGAAATACACAAAGCCATCTTTGGCAAATGAATGAATCCAGACGCTGGACTGGCAACCTTTGATTTTATATTCTTCTGTTTTGAAGGCAGGATCCAATGGTGCTAATTTTTTGCCCAAGTCTATCAGGTACTCATATTTTTCTTCCCATGTTTCAAAGAGAGAAAAATCATCAATGAGTTCCTGTTCTATATTTTTTATGGTCCTGTGATTGTTCATTTATAAAAGCATCTTCAAAGATTTATTAAGGGCCTGTATCAACAGCTCAACTTCATCAAGGGTATTGTATGCAGCAAAAGAAGCCCTGGTTGTTCCAACAATACCAAGCCTGTGCATGAGAGGTTGTGTGCAATGGTGTCCGGTCCTGACAGCAATGCCTTGGTTGTCTAATAAGATAGCAAGGTCTTGTGGGTGGACGCCATCAATGACGAAAGAAATGACACTCACTTTATTCTTTACATCACCAATGATCCTTAGACCTGCTATATCTTTTAATTTGGCTGTTGCATATTCCAGGAGCTGTTCTTCATGTTTCCTGATAGCATGCTTTCCGATGCTTTTAATAAAATCAATGCCTGCTTTCAGTGCAATTACATCAGCAATATTCGGCGTTCCCGCTTCAAATTTGAAAGGAAGTTCATTGTAGGTGGTGTACTCAAACCTCACTTCTTTGATCATTTCACCACCGCCCTGATAGGGGGGCATTGATTCAAGCAAATCTCTTCTTCCATAAAGCACTCCTACACCCGTGGGGCCATAAATTTTATGCCCTGAAAAAGCATAAAAATCGCAGCCGAGTGTTTGCACATCAATGTCCAGGTGAACACTTGATTGTGCTCCATCAATCAATACTACTGCATTGTGCTGATGAGCAAGCCTGATGATTTCTTCAACTGGATTGATGATGCCAAGGGCATTAGAGACATGTACAACGGATACGAATTTCGTTTTGGGGCCCAGCATTGATTTAAATGCCTCCATGTCAAGAATGCCATCATCGCTGATGGGGATGACCCTGAGAATGGCTTTTTTCTCTGCCGCAATCATCTGCCATGGAACGATGTTCGCATGGTGTTCAAGGGAACTAATGATGATTTCATCTCCTTCCTGCAGAAATGATTTTCCCCAGGAGTATGCAACAAGATTGATGCTGTCTGTGGTTCCTTTTGTAAAGATGATTTCGTCTGGTGATGATGCACCAACAAACTCCTTCACAGCGACCCTTGATGCTTCATAAGCCGCTGTGGCCTCGTCTGCAAGGGTATGCAATCCGCGGTGGATATTGGCATTGTAGTGAGAATAGTAGTGAACAAGCGCATCAATTACTGACAAAGGCTTTTGTGCAGTTGCTGCGTTGTCGAGGTACACAAGATCCTTTCCTTTCACTTTTCTGGAAAGGATGGGGAATTGTGCCCTTATCGCCTGTACATCATATATTCCTTCTGTTTCCATTGTTTACATACTGAAGGATAACCGCTCAGCAACCAGTTGCTCTGCATATGCCCGGATTTCCTCGTTCTTGATTTGCTCAAGGATTTCAATGGCAAAAGCATGGAGCAACATTGACCTGGCATTTTCTGCGGAAATACCCCTGGCCCTCAGGTAAAACAGTGCATCCTCATCCAATTTTCCAATGGTGCATCCATGTGAACATTTCACATCATCTGCAAGGATTTCAAGTTGAGGCTTGGTATTGGCGGAAGCATTGTCTCCGACAAGAATATTTTTATTGGACTGGTAGGCGTTGGTTTTTTGGGCATCTTTCCTGACAAAAATCTTGCCATTGAAAACCCCTGTGGATGCATCATCCATGATGCCCTTGTACAGCTCGTTGCTGAAGCAATGCGGCATGGCATTGTCTACGATGGTATGGTTGTCTGCTAGGGTATTGCCTTTGAGCAGGTAGAGCCCGTACATGTGGCTTTCACCATGTTCTGCTTCCATCACCATGTTGAGGTTGTTCCTTACGATGGCGCCGCTTATTGTAACAGTGACAGCATGGGTAAGGCATTTACCTGTTTGCCTGATATGGGTAGTTCCGGCGTAATTTGTTTTCTCTCCTTCATTTTGCAGTTTTACATAATGCAGCACAGCATCTTTTTCTGCTGAGATCTCCACCACTTCATTGGTAAGGTTTTCTCCACCACCCAGGTTGATATAGGTTTCGATTATTTCAACTTGCGCCGCTTCCTGGATATTGACCAAGATGCGGGGTTGGCTGAAGCGAAGACCGTGTCTAGAATCTGAAATATGGTAGATGATGATGGGGTTTTTCAAGGTTGCTCCTTTGTTCACCCTGATGTATACGCCACCATTGGCAAATGCCGCATTCAATGCATTGATGCCATCTCCATGGTAACGCTGGCTGTGGCCAAGGTTGATGTTGACAAAATTGGCATCTTCATCACCTGCTGCTTTTTCAAGCGGCTTGATGCAAATGGATTCAGCACTGTCTGTAGTATTGGAGAATCCTTCAAGAAATCGGCCATTGAGGAAAACGATGCGGTTGGCATTTTCTGTTCCCTTCAGGATTAATTTCTCCAGTGCATCCTGGCTGAGATTGTTATCATTGTTGATGACCAGTTTGTCTGTAAAAACATTTCTGATCCTGGTATATTTCCATTCCTCATGCTTGATAGCAGGCAATCCCAATCCCGAAAACATGTTCCAGTTTTCTTGTTGGTATTCCGCAAGGTTTCCACCTGCGCCATCTTGCTTTTCAAATGCCTCTTTCAATATGTTCGTTGCGTCCATCATTTTCCTTTTACACTTATGGGGTTTAAGC
>CANHSD010000234.1 GCA_947463105.1 Chitinophagaceae bacterium | reverse complement strand
CTGCAGATTACAACCATATACTTTACCTCTTTCCAAAACAATTTCATCAAACCTGGATGGAGCAGCACCACCAACACCATCAAGATCTTTGAATTGATATATGGTTTGCGTACCGGATACTTTCTCTGTCAATACAACCTTTACGGTGGTAATCAACTCGCTTTCGTTGGGATCCACTTTGTCTTTTTTGCAGGAAACAATAGAAACAATAGCAACAAAAAGGGCTACCAAATGCAAATTCATCTTTTTCATGTTTTTCGATTTTAAATGGGTAATTTAATTTTTAGAGAAATATTTCTTCCACGATCCAAAGCAAAATACCTGAAGGCATTCATGTAATCGCGGTATGCAATATCAAAAAGGTTGGTAATACTAAAGACAAGATCAATTCTTCGCATCGGCAGATCAATTCCTGTTGCAGCTTCCAGATTAAAAAGCGTGTATGCGTCAGGAGGAAGCATATAATCGGATTGCATCTTTGTATTGCCCAGTAGGTCAGTGACCTTGATGTTTCCTGTGGGGGGGATATGTATTTGCCTTGTTACATGTTGAATACCAAGCTTGACAGAAGACTGCTTCAACAGTTTACCATCGATAAAACTGTATTCCAGATCTGCTTCATAACGATCAGATGGCATTTGAATCAACCAGGTCTTTGCGGTCTTGTCATATGCCCTCAACACGGAGGCCTTAACATGCGTTTGAAAATGGTTGGTGAACCGGTAGGCCAAACGAACATCCATTCCCGACAGTGAGGCATGGGTCTGCGCATAATCAAAGGCTGGAAAGGCACCACGGATGGTCAACAATGCAGGGTAAGCTGGCTTCAAGTAAATAAAGTCCATGATTTCCTTGTTGTAGACTCCAAATTCGGCCTCCCATTTCTCATTGCTAAATATCACTGTACCCAATATGCTGTAAGCCCTTTCTATATTGAGTTTTGCATCGCCGCGCTCAATCCTGGCTGCACCATGGTGCAGCCCATTGCTGAACAGCTCATTGACCTGTGGAGCCCGCCATGCAGAGGATGCAGTAAATGATGTACGCAAATTTTCATTGAATTTATAGGCAACTACACCTGTTCCTGAAAGGCCTGAAAAATTTCTTTTGCCATAAGGTTCACCAGCAACCAACATGTTGCCCATCAGGATGTCAAAGGGTTGTTTGTCATTGTCCTTGATGTTGAATCGGTTTCTGTTGTCGAAACGCAGCCCCAGTTCAACCTGCCATTTTTCATGCTGATAGCGTTCTGCCAGCCATAAACCAAGGTCAACAGATTGATAATTGGGAACGAAATACCTGTAGTTGATAAAATTATCCTGGTACATGGCATTTACTCCCAAAGAGCCTTTTATCTTTTTTCCAGCAAAATGTTCCCACACCAAGTCCGCCATATGCGTTTGAAGATTCAATTGCAACTGTGGCAAATCTGATGCTGATCTGGTGATATCAAATTCCTTTCGGATGTTCAGTTGTGAAGAAAACGTCAGGCTGATTCTGCTTTTTCCGAGGTCCTCTGTAAATGCTTTTATTTTTAACAGATGATGCTGAACCGCTTGGGAAGGCCTGTCAATGACATAGCTAAATTCCTCGTTCCTGATATAGTCGGGTGGAACCGTTGTTCGGATCAGATTTTCCAGGTCTGTTAAATTGCCTATATGTGCACCAGAGAAAATTCCAATTCGAGTGTTGAAGATGCTGTAAAATAATTCTACATTTTTATTATTTTTCCTCCATCCCGCGGCTGCGGACATGTTCATTTCCTCAACCCCTGAATTCTTCAACCAATAGTCTGGGGTTCTTGCATTACCTCCCCGCTTGATGGTTCCCTGAATCCTCCAGGAGGTCTCTTCCTTTTGATCAAATCCACCCTCAAAAAGCGCAGACAAGACACCTTGCCTGTTGTTGGAGAAGGCGGCCAGGTTGACTTCACCCTGAACTGCTTTTTTATACTGTAGCAAGCGCGGCTCCACCAAGACCACGCCACCAATGGCATCGCCGCCATAGCGCACGGATGCAGCGCCTTTGATGACCGTCAAACGATTGGCCACATATGGATCAATTTCCGGAGCATGTTCACTGCCCCATTGTTGTCCTTCTTGCCGTATGCCATTGTTGAGAATCAGGACCCGGCTGCTGTGAAGCCCTTGAATGACGGGCTTGTATATATTGTTTCCTGTTTGCAAAACGGTAACACCGGTAATCCTTTGGAGCGACTCTCCAAGAGACAAACCCCTGGTTGCGGCAAGTTCCTTTCCTTTCAACTCCCCTGTCATCCCTTCAGGACGAACAGTTGCAGCCCCCACAACAACCACCTCTTTCAGGAGGTTTTCGGCATGCGAGAGTTGAAATGTTTTGACGAGGTCTTCTTTCAGGTGGAAATGAAAATCCAGGGCTTGACAATCGGCATGGGTAATGCGCAAGGTATAATCACCAGGACAAATACCGGATATAGAATAATTACCTTGGCTATCCGTCAGGAAGGTCTTTTTCAATTCTACAACCGTAACCGTTGCGCCAGCCAATGGAGTGCGGGTATCCGCATCGTTGACCTTACCGCGCACCGTGAGGATACATTGCCCATGCGCAAATGCAGAAAATAAAAGAAAAAAAGATATGGCTGACAAAAGCCTCATGGTTTCATTTGAAAACCAAAACTAAGGAAAATTTAAATATTTGCAATACTGTTGCAAATATTTAAAACCGTTCGATGAGGCCTGCAATGCCCTGACCCCCACCTACACAGGCTGAAACCATACCATACTTTTTATTCAGGCGTTTTAAATCACCCAAGATTTGAACACTGAGTTTTGCTCCAGTGCATCCTAATGGATGCCCCAACGCAATGGCCCCTCCATTGATATTGACCTTGGCGGAATCAAGGCCGAGCGTATTGATCACTGCGATGGCCTGGGCCGCAAATGCCTCGTTTAACTCGATGAGATCGGTGTCTTCAAGGCGCATGTTTATGCTCTTGAGCAGCTTGGGGATGGCCTCAACTGGACCGATTCCCATGTACTTTGGATTCACCCCCGCAACTGCACAGTGCACCAATCGCCCAAGGGGTTGCAGGCCCAATTCTTTCACCATCTCCTCTCCCATCACAACAACAAAAGCCGCACCATCACTGGTTTGTGATGAATTCCCAGCAGTCACAGAGCCATTGATGGCAAAGGCAGGTTTCAATTTTGACAGTCCCGCGATACTGGTCTCAGCACGAACCCCTTCATCTGTATCCACTGTAAATGTCCGTTGTTGTTTTTTCCCGTTTTCATCCAGGTAAATTTCTTTCACTGTGATGGGAACAATACCCTGCTTGAAATATCCCTGTTGAATGGCCTGCAAAGCTTTTTGATGGGATAACAGGGAAAATGCATCCTGCTCGGCTCTTGAAACATTATATTCTTTGGCAACAGCTTCTGCCGTCAGGCCCATGTTCAAATAATAATCAGGTTCATCGGAAGCAATAGTGTAGGATGGCACTGTTTTCCAACCGGCAGCGGGAACCATGCTCATGCTTTCAACGCCTCCTGCAATGATACAGTCGGCCATTCCAGCCCTGATCTTGGCGGTTGCCATGGCAATGGTTTCAAGCCCTGACGCGCAATACCTGTTCACAGTAATGCCCGGTGCCTGGTGGCCCAGTGCCCTTGCGGCGATGATTCTGCCTACCTGAAGTCCTTGCTCAGCCTCAGGTACAGCATTGCCCACCATCACATCATCTACACGGCTCTTTTCTAATTGAGGAATCCCTGCCATCAGCTGTTGAATGACATCAATGGCAAGATCGTCAGGACGGGTAAATCGGAAACCGCCACGCTTGGCTTTGGTTACAGCGGTGCGAAGTCCGGCGACTATATAAGCGTCCTGCATAATATGACATTTTGGGGTTCATCAAAATTAAGCAAATAAGCCGACAGGCATACTGGGGCCCCTGTATACTGATATTCAAATGCTTTAATCCGCTTTAGTGGGTATTGATGCAACGCCCTGTTCTTTTTGTGCAAGGTATTTCTCTATGCCACTCAAGATTTTAGCTGCAATTTCCTCTTGCTTGTTTTTGATAATGGCAAGATCCTTTTCGTTTGTAATAAATCCCGGGTGCACCATGATGGCGGGAATAGCCGATTTGTCTAAAACCCAGATACCCATTTTTCTAGTCTTAACTGTGGTGGTGCTGAAAAGATCCGTGAGGCTTTCCTTCATGATGCTGGCCAAAGGAATGCTCTTTAAATAAGCTGGTGAGCCTTCCCTTGGAGTATATATCTGTAAGCCCATAGTATTTTTGTTGGGTGAGCCATTGATATGAACTGATACGAAGAGATCTGCTTTTTTCTCGTTTGCAAAATTCGTTCTGTCTGGAAGCTTGACATATTCATCTTTAGCCCTTGACAACTCAAACCTGATCATGGAATTTTTGTT
>CANHSD010000233.1 GCA_947463105.1 Chitinophagaceae bacterium | reverse complement strand
GAATAAACAAAGTATTAAATGTTCTCATTGTTTACCCTTTCAATTTAGTTTTTTTATTTTTTTTAATCAGCGGAAACAGTTCTGACTCAATATGGGCTGATTTAGCCATATTGATAAAATCCTCTTTAAGTTGAGGCATTATAGATGCCAGATCATTTTTTTCAAATGGGTCTTTTGATAAATTATAAATTTGAACTGATGGGTGTTGAACATCGCTTTCATATTTTATAACTGCCTTCATATCACCTTTTCGTATACCAACTGATTGGTCGCGTTCCCAATAGAGATATTCATGCTCAACTTGCTCCTTTGGTTTTCCCAATAATGTTGGAAGAAATGAAATACCATCAATCTTTTCCGGATTTTTTACATTGAGAATTTCAGCACAGGTAGGTAAGAAATCCCAAAAAGCAGAAATATGGCTTGATGTTGACCCGGGTTTTATTTTATCTTTCCAGTAAGCAATTAAAGGAGTTTTTATACCGCCTTCATATACTTCACTTTTCCTTCCGTGCAATTGTCCTCCGGTATGAAGATATTTGTCTTCTTCAGGATTGAGTGCAGTTCCATTGTCGCTTGAGAAGATAATCAAAGTGTTATCCAATAGGTTAAGCTTTTTTAGCTTAGCGATAATTTCTCCTACCTCAGTATCAAGACGAGAAGTTAATGCTGCATATTTTGGTACTGAAAAATCCTCTGAGTTTGCCACACCTGCCTTTATCCCCGTTTTTTTTGCATAATATGCTAAAACCGAATCATCAGACTGATGATAAGGTGCATGTGGCAATGTTGGTGCGAAATAGAGGAAAAAGGGATTGTTTTTATTTTTGTCAATAAAGTTCAATGCTTCGTCCTTTATCGTATTGGCACTATAAACCGAAAAAGGAGTTTTAATATTCTGAAAAATTGTAACAGAATCATCATTGCTGCGCATATAATGTGTGAAATAATCATGGGCGTGCCGTTGACAATTGTAACCATAAAACTGATCAAAGCCTTGTTTATTTGGTGAACCCTCTGATCCAGGATAGCCCAAGCCCCATTTCCCAAATGCTCCGGTTTTATAACCTGCGCCCTTTAACAATTCTGCAACGGTTACTTCGTTTGTTGGTATGGGTACATTCCCTTCGAAAGGAAGGGGTTTGTTGTCCCTAATCCACGCGTGTCCAGTGTGCTTTCCTGTCATCAGAGAACCACGGGAGGGAGCACAAATATTTGAACCACTGTAATGGTTCGTAAATTTAATTCCCCCTCTTGCCAATCTATCGATATTGGGTGTTTCAATCACTTTCCCTCCATAACAACCAAGTTCGAAATAACCCATATCATCAGCCAAGATGTAAATAATATTGGGCTTATTGTTCTTTTTTTCAATTTTTTGACCCCTGGCGTTGTTACAAAACAGAGTAATCAACAAACCGGCAAATACTGTAACTAGATTGCAAACTTTCATTACTTGATAATTTTATAGTTAATTTTCGCCTTCTTTTTCTACCCAGTTAGGCGGTATGGGGACAGTAGGTTTCCCAAATTTTTCCAGGAATTTTTTGTACATATCGTAATATTTTTCTTTGTACATTTTTTTCATTTTTTCTTCCCTTATCTGGGGATAATAATCAAATATGTCACCCATGCCTAAAGCCCTTGGGTCTTTTTGATTCGTTAACGCCTTATCCATTGTAGATTTAAGATCTTTTACAACAGAAGCATACAAAGGATCAGCAGCTAAATTATTGATGCAATCGGGATCCATTACCACATCATACAGTTCATCAGCCGGTCGTTTCCCAAATGCTAGCGAGTAATATTTATAATCGCGATCAGTTTCCTTCAGGCCTGTTATATAGGTTTTAGTAGGAGAGTCATCCGTATTGTTATACCCGTATTCCGGATCACCTGCTGGCCATCTGTTGGGTTTGTAATTATGGGCGTAGAAGTATTTATCTGTTCTTATTGCCCTTGAAGGATATCCAACATTAATCTGGTCAGCTTCTACCCGTCCCATGTCATGCCGTTCTTTACCCACCAATGAAAATTGTCTTTTTTTATCAACTCTTCCAGATTTTTCGGAGAGCAATAAATTGAGAAAGCTTTTCCCTGTCATTTGCTCGTGAGGTTTCAATTCCGCCGCTTCCATTAATGTAGGAGCAACATCTGGGAAATTTATAAAGTCCGTAACAGTTCTGCCTGGCTTTATCTTATCCCCCCAGCGTACTGCAAATGCTACATGAAAATCTTCATCATATATCTGCCCTTTTACGCGGGGAAATGGCATGCCCTGATCAGAAGTTACGATGATGATGGTATTATCCAGCAGGCCACGTTTAGACAAGGCTTCCAGTGCTTTTCCAATCATCATATCATGGTACTCTACCTCTACACCATAATCAGCCAAATCACCTCGCACCAGTTCATTGTCTGGTAAAAATTCCTGAACACTCACCTTACTCAAATCTTTGCCGGCTTTTTTATAAGAATCCCTTTCGTATTTTCTATGAGCCTCATGCGTTCCGAACCAAAAACAAAATGGCTTATTTTGATCCCTTGTATCAAGGTATTGCTCAAAATTTGATGTATAATCTTTGTTGCTAATTCCACTAAAAGGAGGCTTTAAATTAAAATTATTAAACTCCCAACCTGCAGGATTGTGTTCCCCGTAATATACCCCAGGGCCCCAACCTTTTCCAGTAAATCCAATAGTATAGCCATTGCTTTCTAGCAATTCCGGATAAAATTTCCATTTAGGCGGCATAACCGGAATATGATTAGCAGCTTCTTCAAGTTGCCAAGAGTAACGACCCGTTAAAAAACAAGCGCGTGAAGGTGAACATTTAGGATTGGAAACATAGGCATTGGTAAACAAAACGCCTTCATTGGCAATACGATCAAAATTTGGAGTTTTAATATACTTACTGCCATAAACGCCCATACTTGTTCTTGAAATATCATCAGCCATAATCACCAAAATATTCGGTCGTTTATTTTGACCAAGTAGTGAAACTGATAGAAATAACCCCAATAAAAGAAAACCATATTTTATCTTCCTAGCAGATCGTTTTTCCATTGTCTGAAGTTTCAATTTGAATAATGTACATTTCTTTACTCATGGTATACATGAATGAATATTCGAACGGGACATATGCTTTACTGATAGAAATCAATATCATAAATACTTCTAAGGTTAACTCTTTTTGTTCAACTCAATCAAGTGAAATATCGCTGTACCTTTACCATTTGTACGGATAAATATATCAGCTTTATTTTCTCCTCTGTTGTTGAAAAATATATCCTCTAAAAGAATGGTTTTCTCTTTCCAACTGCCTGAATTAGTGTTCTTTATTGAAAATGACTTTTTGTTTTTATTATCAAGCGCATCATAAAATAATGTCCATTCAGCAACACCTTCATCAAGCCAAACAACACGAACTTCAATACTTTTTGATTTTCCTAAAAATGCATCATCGACATCAAAATAAATGGCTTTGCTTTTATTATCATTATTGATTGAACGGGAAAATTGACTGTAAACACTTTCCGAAGGCCCCTTATGCCACCAACCAATACTTGTGGTTTCAGGATCAATCTGGGTTAAAAAACGGCTGTAGTTTCCTGGGTATATTCCCCAACCAACATCATTATAATCCTGACGCTTCCTATTAAGCATACCGTCACCTATAGCCTTTTCTGGGTCACCTTGAATAGCTCCAAATGCTTTAAACTCCTCCGCAATTTTTATGTACCGGGCAACATTGTTCCTGGAGGCTTCCCCATATTTGGGTACAGGAAAGGCAACTGTATCTGATGCATCCAACCCTTTTTGGAGGGCACAAAAAGCTGATTGAGCCGTTTCAGGATTATGTTGACCTGCATATTTATTGAAAAACATCAAGGCTGGTTCAAATTGTTTCCCTTCGGACGCTTCAGCAGGTACATTCCACATATCAAGTCCGCAATGTGTAGCAAAAATAGAAGACCAATAAAAAGCCTGTGCTGGATTTTTGGTACTCCAACCATATACGGCCCACTCTCCATCCTGTTCTCCTCTGGAAAAAAACTGTTTACTTCTTTTTTCTACTTCCGCTTTAAATTTTTGCCAATTTTGAAGCCTATAATTCGTTTCACTGATGTGATAACCATGGCTGAACATACCGTTCTTAAGACCAATGACATCAAAATTGTCCAACAACCAGTTATACTGAACACCATTATTGGAATCATAATTGACGAGTACGGGCTTTATCATACCAGCTCCGGAATTTCCATCTGTCAAAGCATTTTTAAGAATATCCCATGCTTTGATTCTGAAAGTTCCCCATTGTTCATTTGTTATATTATACTTTGGATCTAATGGCTTTCCTTTATAACCCTCTCCGTCACCGGTAGAACCTTCTGCAGACTGAATATAAAGAATACGTGACTGCAGATCCTTT
>CANHSD010000232.1 GCA_947463105.1 Chitinophagaceae bacterium | reverse complement strand
GCCTTGGCTGGAGCTGCTTTTGCAGGAGCCGCCTTGGCTGGAGCTGCTTTTGCAGGAGCTGCCTTGGCTGGAGCTGCTTTTGCAGGAGCCGCCTTGGCTGGAGCTGCTTTTGCAGGAGCTGCCTTGGCTGGAGCTGCTTTTGCAGGAGCTGCCTTGGCTGGAGCTGCTTTTGCAGGAGCTGCCTTGGCTGGGACAGATTTTTTAGGGGCTGGCGCAGCAACCTTGGTTACAGGAGCCTTGGATGGAGCTGCTTTTTTTGCTGGTGCTGGTTTCTGAACTGGTTTTGCAGTTTTTGCTGGTGCTGATTTCTTTGTTGCCATAGTACTTACCCTTTTTTTATAACATTGATCTTCAGCGTTTTACCATTAATCTCGGTATCAAGCCCTTCAGATAATCCCGTTTTAAGCAAGACATGGTCAGCCAAAATTTCCGCGCAAATATATGCATTAAATTGTGTAAACGCGTCGTCCAGCCCCGGATCAGACTGAATTTCAACAATTATTCTGTCCGTCAACTCCAGATCAAGGTCCTTTCTGATCTTTTGAACCCTGTTCACCAGCTCTCTGGCATTCCCCTCCTGCTCAAGGGCAGGGCTGACCACTACATCCAGCGCTACCGTAAGAGCATTTCTGGAAGCCACCATCCAACCCTCAACATCTTCGCTTTGGATGTCGACTTCTTCTTTAAGGAGATGAACCGATTCTCCCTCCACCATGAGCGAATAAGCCCCAGTAGACTCCAGTTCCCTGATCGCTTCCTGGGACATGGCAGCAATAGCCGCGGCAGCAAGCTTCATTTTCCCGCCCAACCGCTTGCCCAATATCACAAAATTGGCTTTTATCTTTTTGCGGATAAAATCATTATTAGCAGGCAGGTATTCCATTTCTTTGACATTCACCTCGGCCAGGATCAGGTCTTCAACCTTCTCCAATTGACCTTTCATGGCTTCGCTATTGACAGGAATGAGCATTTTCTGAAGGGGTTGGCGTACCCGGATAGTTACTTTTTTCCTGATGGACAGTACAAGAGAGGAGATTTCCTTTGCCATGCCCATTCTCTCTTCTAATGCAAGATCAATCCAGGCATCATTGGCCTCCGGAAAATCAGCATGGTGTACGGAGCTGAAAGGCTCTTTACCGGTGACGGCATTCAGGTTTCGGTAAATCGAATCGGTGAAGAACGGCGAAATTGGCGCAGCCAATTTCGCAACAGTCACCAAACAATTATAGAGTGTTTGATATGCACTGATTTTATCCGTTCCATATTCACCCTTCCAGAACCGCCTTCTGGAAAGCCTTACATACCAGTTGCTGAGCAACTCGTCAACAAATTCATCAATGGCCCTTCCTGCAAGGGTTGGTTCATACTCCTCCATGTGTTGGGAAACTTGCTTGATCAGGCTCTGCAGGCTTGACAAAATCCAACGGTCGATTTCAGGCCTTTCATTGAACGGAACATCTGCTTCACTGTAAGTAAACCCATCAACATTTGAATAGAGAGAAAAGAATTGATAAGTATTGTATAGCGTACCGAAGAATTTTCGCTGCACTTCCTTGATGCCTTCGATGTCAAATTTAAGGTTATCCCAAGGAGAGGCATTGGTGATCAGGTACCAGCGGGTGGCATCAGCGCCATAGGTTTCAATGGTACTGAAAGGATCAACAACATTGCCCAGTCGCTTGCTCATCTTGTTGCCATTCTTGTCCAATACAAGACCATTGGACACAACAGTCTTGTACGCAACACTGTCAAACAAAAGGGCCCCCAGTGCGTGCAAGGTGTAAAACCACCCGCGGGTCTGGTCTACCCCTTCTGCAATAAAATCGGCTGGAAAAGCATTGCCGCTTTCTACCAATTCTCTGTTCTCAAATGGATAATGCCACTGGGCATAGGGCATGGCCCCACTGTCAAACCAAACATCCACCAAATCCGGCACACGTTTCATTGCCTTGCCGGAAGCGCTCACCAAAACCACATCATCAACAAATGGCTTGTGCAGGTCTGCCAATCCATTTTCAACAAACTGCTTGTTTGTATCACCACCAAGCACTGAAGCCGCTTTTCTGATTTCAGTATTCAGCTCTGCTACAGAACCTATGCATAGTTGTTCAGCACCATCTTCAGTTCTCCAGATGGGCAAAGGTGTTCCCCAGAACCTGCTGCGGCTGAGGTTCCAGTCAACCATATTTTCCAGCCAATTTCCGAACCGGCCCTCGCCAGTTGATTTGGGTTTCCATTGGATGGTTTTGTTGAGTTCCACCATCCGGTCCTTGATTGCAGTTGTTTTGATGAACCATGCATCCAATGGGTAATAAAGGATTGGCTTATCAGTTCTCCAGCAATGGGGATAGTTGTGCTCGTATTTTTCTACTTTGAATGCCTTACCGTCTTTTTTGAGTTGAACGCAGATGTCAATGTTGACATCTACGAAATTATCTTCGTTCTTGTAATTTTTTACGAACCGGTGGCTGAATTCTCCCAGGCCATCCACAAACTTTCCTTCCCGGTCTACAAGGGTGAGGATTCCAAGCCCATATTTCTTTCCCACCTTGTAGTCATCCGCACCAAAAGCAGGCGCAGTATGCACTATACCAGTTCCATCTTCAGTAGTCACGAAATCACCAACAACCACCTTGAAGGGGTCCGCACCAGGCGTGATCTCTTGTATGGCATCCAGGGTATTGGCTGCTGAGGGCATCAATTGTTCGTAGTAAAGCCCTTCAAGCGCTTTGCCTTTGATGGTGCCCAATACGGCCCAAGGGATCAATTTATCTCCCGCTTTGAATGCATCAAATGACAGGTCGCTGGCATCCTCTTTGAAGTATTTGGGGAGCAAGGCGGTTGCACAAACAACCGTTAAAGGATCGCCAGTATAGGGATTGAAGCTGGATACCAGTGAATATTCGATGGAAGGCCCTACAGTCAGGCCCAGGTTGGAGGGCAAGGTCCATGGCGTGGTCGTCCAGGCCATGAAACTAACCGGACCTGCCCCAGTATTCATCTCCTTCAATACTGAGAACGATGGGTGATTGTCATTGCCATTTTCTGAAAGCCTGAAAAGGGCAACAGCAGAAGTATCTTTTACATCTTTGTAAGTTCCTGGCTGGTTTAGTTCATGTGAGCTCAACCCGGTACCGGCAGCAGGAGAATACGGCTGAATGCTGACGCTCTCGTATAAATAGCCTTTCTCATACAACCGCTTCAAACACCACCAAAGAGACTCGATATAATCATTCTCGAAGGTTACATAAGGGTGCTGAAGATCAACCCAATAGCCCATTTTGGTTGTAATCTCATCCCACTTGTCTTTGTAACGCAACACTGCCTCACGGCATTTTTGGTTGTATGCTTCAACGCTGATTGTTTTACCGATATCCTCTTTGGTGATGCCAAGCTCTTTTTCCACGCCAAGCTCAACGGGAAGACCATGCGTATCCCATCCACCTTTTCTCTTCACCTGAAAGCCCTTCATGGTCTTGTACCTGCAAACAAGGTCTTTGAGGGTGCGGGAAATCACATGGTGAATCCCCGGCATGCCATTGGCACTGGGCGGTCCTTCGTAGAAAACAAAGGGCTTGGCCCCTTCCCTGTTGCGGATGCTACCACCAAATGCATCTTCCTGTTCCCAGCTTGCCAAGATTTCCTTTTCAAACGCGGGGAGGTTGAGTTGCTCGTATTCTTTATAAGTCTTTCCCATACTTTTTCCTAAGGTGGCAAAGGTAGAAAAAAGTTTAAGGGTTTTACTTGAAATTCATGGTTCCGTCGGCCTGGTAGGCAAAGCGAAAGCTGTAATAACGTTGGTTCTTTAATTTTTCAGCATCAGAAGCAGTTGCTGCAGGTGTTACCCCGCCCTTGTAGTAATTCAGGATTTCAACCTTGGCGTACTTTCCCTTGGCGGTTTTGAACACCAGTACCCTTCCAGGAATGGGGGTGATGAGCATAGAAACCGGGCTATACACATACCATCCTCGGTTGCTGGTGTTGGGCACTGCATACGAGGTGGGTGCATTGTCTTGCCTGAAAACCGAATCCTTTGGCACAGCCTTCACATCATCAAATGTTCCTACGTAAACAAAGGCACCACCTGCTCCAGGGCCGCTGTTGCCACCATTGGTGATGATGGTCGTTCCTCTTACTGCCACATCCCACTTCACTGAATTGGAGTCAGTGCTGGGCACTACAGCATTTGTTTCGAAACTGAAAAAAGTATACTTACCAGCACCCACAGGCTGGCCATTGACCAGACCTACAATGGTGTCTGCAGGGATGCCTGAAACTGTTTTTTCTGTCAATGTAGGCACCACAACAGGAGCCTCATTCTTCTCACAAGCCTGAAAAACAACTAATGCTAACATTGCACTTCCGATGATCCTTGAACTTCTCATTGCTTCTTGTTTATTGGAAATTAAAAAATGAATTGTATGTCTATGT
>CANHSD010000231.1 GCA_947463105.1 Chitinophagaceae bacterium | reverse complement strand
CCTTGTGCTCTTTGTGATGATTGGTTTTCTATTGTACAAACGTGATCAGGTTAAATCTTTGCTCAAGCCTGTTATGGCTGTTTTCAGTTTATTGATTATCAGTTTCTTTTCCTTTTGGATCCAGTTTTACGTATTGGAACATCTTCCAATAGTAGATTGTCTTCCTTACAAAAAGGGCATAGACATCAGGGAGAAAATGCAGATCCCTGCAGGAGCCATTCCAGACAGCACCGTCATCAATTTTGTTTACCAGAAAGATGGAAAGGAAGTTGAATTTGATGCCGAACATTTTCCATCTGATTTCAACGACAGCAACTATGTTTTTTTAAGAAGATACGATAAGCTCATCAGGGAAGGCAATGCAAAACCAGCCATCAAAGATTTTGTGATCATTTCACCAACGGGTGCAGATACCACAGATCCCATTTTGAGTGATCCCCGTCAACTCTACATCCTTTTCACCAAAAAAGTTGAAGCCGACAACGACACATGGTTACAAGATTTTAAGGAGATAACGGATATATTGAAGAAAAACGAAAGACCAATTTTTGCGGTATCATCTGACGCTGAAAATCTAATGGTCATGCTCAAAAAAGCAGGAATAGACATACCTATTTACAAAGGAGATCTTGTTACGATTAAAACAGCTGCAAGGTCAATACCTACTTTATTTGAAATCCAACAAGGCGTGATACTTGACAAATGGGGCAGGGGAGATTTTAAAGATGCGAAAACAGATATTTTAAGATAAGTTTAGTAGATATCATATTTGTATCAGTGTGATTTTCATTTACTTGCAATCATGAAAAATCTACTTACATTTCTTGTGTTTATCACAGTCCTTTCGGTTCAAACCAGTTTTTCACAAGACAATTCAAGCAGCTATAATACTGCAATTGGTGTCAAGATATATCCTGGTACAATCACATTGAAACAAAGTATCAGTGGAGGAAATTATTTTGAAGGCCAGGCTGCGTTTTTCAACAAAGGTTTCAGGGCTACACTTTTGTATGAATTTCACAACGACATCAATGGTGCTAAGGGATTGAGATGGTATTATGGTGGTGGCCCCCATCTTGGTGTTTACAAATCAAATTACTACAATGGAGGTACCTTGCTTGGTGTTGATGGTATCCTGGGATTGGATTATAAATTATCAGGAACTCCCTTGAATTTTTCACTTGATTGGCAGCCCTCCTTTGAATTTGGTGATGGCTCAGGCTTTGAAGGCTGGGGTGGACTGGCTGTTAGAATAGCTTTTTGATTTGTTAGGAAACAACAACTTCCCTTACAAGGTTTTCTCCGATACTTTCATTTACCCGCTGAATAATCAGTTCTTTTTGGAACATCAACTCATTTTTTAAAGGGGCAACGGCAGTATAGATAAACAACGTACCATTCCTGATTTCCACTCGATCAGTAAATTTTGCAATGGTTTCTCCCATAATTTTTTCCCAGTGGTCTTCAATTTGCAGTGATTGAATATCATTTTTTATCCTGCTTTTTTCAAGGAATTTTTTAAGGGCTTCTCCAAGGGAAATGGCGTCAGACATGATTTACAGGTTTATCAATTGGAAAGGTAATGAAATGTCGGTTAATGCATCATTCACCCTTTCATGATGTGTGTCAGTTAAGATAACTTGACCGTTGTTGCGGATACAGACCCAGTCCAGCAATCGTTTCAACCTTTCCTGATCCAGTTTTTCAAAAATATCATCAAGCAAAAGGATGGGTTCAAAGCCAAAATGAAGCTTAAGAGCATTGAAAGCTGCCAGTTTCAACGCAAACAACAGACTCTTTTTTTGCCCCTGCGATGCGGCTTGTTTGAAAGGCATTTCATTCATTAAAATTTCAATTTCGTCCCGGTGAATGCCCACTGATGTTCTCTGAAGCAAGATATCTTTTTGCCTTGCATTCTGCAATGCTTTTGCATACCCATCTACTGAAGTAGAAGGCATATAAACCAACATGGGATTTTCCTTTTCTGCTGAAATGAAGCCAAATGAATCAACAACCGATTCAATAAACCCTTCTAGAAACGCATTCCTTTTTTTGAGCAAAAAAATGCCTGATTGAACCAACTGTTCATCAAAAGAATCAAGGAGTATAGGGTCTGCAAAGCTGCCAGCAACATTTTTGAGGTACCTGTTCCTGTCTTGAAGGAATTTATTGTACCGGATCAATTGAAGCAAATACCCATGATCCAATTGACAAAGCAGGGTATCAATGAATTTTCGCCGCTCTTCACTGCCGCCAGTAATCAAAATAACATCATCTGGGGCAATGAAAACAACTGGAAATTTGCCAATATGGCTGGAAAATGGGGAGATAGCCTCCTGGTCAACTGATAATTCCTTTTTGCCATTCTCTCTCAGAATCAGGGAAACAGGAATATCTTGTGCAGAAACCGTAAAAGATCCATGCAAGCTGAAACCACTTGACCCCTTTTCAACAGCACTTGAATCAGTTTTATTGAAATAGCTTTTGGTAAAGCAGAGGTAATAAACAGCATCCAGCAAATTGGTTTTCCCCGTTCCATTCAGGCCACAAATAGCAGTAATGCGGTTTTCAAAAGAAAATGCAGCAGAATGGGCATTCCTGAATTGGGTCAGATTGATATGATTGATTTTGAACAAAATAGAAGGTGGATGTAAAAATACATGATGTGTTGAAAATTAATCAGTTTGGATGCAGAAATGGGTCAGTTTTGTGTTTTTCGCAGTATATTTGCCCAACTTTAAGAAATAGAACCATTAATTGTTATGGCTGCAACAAAATTTACAAAAGAAACTTATTTGTATTGGTACGAAATGATGCTCCTGCTTCGTAGGTTCGAAGAGAAAACAGGTCAGCTTTACGGAATGCAAAAAATCAGGGGTTTTTGTCACCTCTACATCGGTCAGGAAGCATTGGCTGCAGGATGCATGACCGCAACAAGACAAGAAGATCCATTCATTACTGCATACCGTGATCATGGCTTGGCTTTGGCCAAAGGAATGAGCCCCAATACATGTATGGCCGAATTATATGGCAAGGCAACTGGTTGCTCCAAAGGAAAGGGTGGCAGCATGCACTTTTTCGGCGTAAAAGAATATTTCTTCGGAGGTCATGGCATTGTTGGTGCTCAAATTGGTACAGGTGCTGGTCTTGCATTCGCCGAACAATATAAAGGAACAGACAATGTAAGCCTTACTTTTTTTGGAGACGGTGCTTCGCGCCAGGGCATGTTGCATGAAACCTTCAACCTTGCCATGCTTTGGAAACTTCCTGTGATTTTCATTTGCGAAAACAACAATTACGCAATGGGAACCTCAGTAGAGAGAACTTCCAATGTGACAGACATTTACAAATTGGCTGATGCATACGATATGCCAGCGGATAAGGTTGATGGCATGAGCCCAGAGGCTGTACATGAGGCTGTAGCAAGAGCAGTCAAGCGTGCAAGGGCAGGAGATGGACCAACCTTGTTGGAAATGAAAACATACCGCTACAAAGGACACTCCATGAGTGATCCACAAAAATACCGTTCCAAGGATGAGGTGGAAGAATACAAGGAGAGAGACCCTATTGACCATTGCAAAGACAAATTGGTTAATGAGTTTTCAGTTGCTGAAGAAGACATTGAACAGATCAACGAAAGGATCAGGCAGGTAATTGAAGAATGTGTTCGTTTTTCAGAAGAAAGCCCTTGGCCAGATGACAACGAATTATTGAAAGATGTTTATCAGCAAGAAGATTATCCATTTATTGTAGATTAATTTTAAATTCCATAAAAATGTCAGATAAAAAAACAGTAGATACAGGCGATCAGGAAGTGGTAGACAAAGCCATTGGTTTCTGGGAAAACAATAGCAAAAAGATCATCACCGTTTCAGTTGCCATCATCGTTGTCGTTGGTGGCTATCTTGGTTATAAGAATTTAATTCAGTTGCCCAAGGAACAGAAAGCCAATGAGGAACTTTTTGCTGCTGAAAGCAACTTCAGAAAAGACTCTTTTAACCTAGCACTGAACGGTTCAGGTTCCACTCCAGGATTGCTTAAGGTGATCAGCAAATACAGCGGCACCAAGGCAGAGAATCTTGCACATTATTATGCAGGAGCATCTTACCTGCAAATGGGAGAGTACCAAAAAGCAGTTGATCAACTCAGTGACTTCAGTGCCAACGGTGCCAAACAAGTAGAGGCAAAAGCTGAAGGTTTGCTGGGTGATGCTTACGCAGAATTGAAAAAGAATGATGATGCCATTGCCCATTACAAGAATGCTGGTACCGTTTTTGGAGAAGACCAGGCCATCTCTTCAGAGTACTTGTTCAGAGGTGCCATGTTGTCTGAAATGACAGGTAAAACAGAACAGGCAATAGAACTATATCAAATACTGAAAGACAAATACCCAAGAACAGACAAGGGCTTTATTGTAGACAAATACCTTGCAAGACTTGGCGTTGTAAATTAGTTATTCGGTGAATGTTCATGTTTTCATTCCCTGT
>CANHSD010000230.1 GCA_947463105.1 Chitinophagaceae bacterium | reverse complement strand
GTATACCACATGCGCTACAACAACCAATTGGTGTTAACAGGGAGGATCAATGATGTTGGTGCCTACACAAGAACCAATATTCCTGTGAGCTTCCGCACTGGATTGGAAATTGAAGCAACACTGTCCATTTCAGATCGGCTTCAGATCAACAACAACATTGCATTGAGCAGCAACAAGATCAAGAACCATAGGGAATTCTATGATGATTATGATGCAGGCAACCAGAAATCTGATTTTTACAGTTCATCAACTATTGCATTTTCTCCAGCGCTAGTTGAACAAGGAACCATCTCATTTACCCTGCTAAAAGACCTTGAAACAAGGTTGATCTCAAAGTATGTAAGCCGCCAATACCTCGACAATACCAGCAGAAAAGACAGAAGCCTTGATCCATACTTTACACAAGACTTGATGGTCAATTATTCCATCCATCCCAAAAAAATGAAATCAATTGAACTCATTGTTCAATTGAACAATATCTGGAACAAATGGTATGCACCCAATGGATATACCTATACCTACAAATATGGTGGCGAGATGGTGAGAAATAATTTCTACTTCCCAATGGCAGAAAGAAACCTGATGATAGGGCTCAACTTGAATTTCTAAAAGAGGCGGGATTTATTTGCGAAACAGCAGGTTAATCAAATTGATCCAGCCAATCAATAAAGGGATTTGAATGCTTCAACTATGTTGCAGTCAAATCCCTTTTATGCGCATACACTTAAGCAAACTAAAACCGTTTCTTTTGGTAGTTTTATTCTTTACCAACTGCGGACCTGCTCAAAAAATAACCCACTCCTGGAAGAATCCTGCCTTCACATCACAACAAGCATTCAAAAAAATATTTGTTGCTGCACTGGTAAAAAATCCGCACGTGAGAACACATCTTGAAGAGGAAATGGGTATTGCGGCGGCGGGCCAAGGCTTCACGGTAGAAAGAAGCCTTGATTATTTTCCTCCGACCTTCAAGGATCAGGAGCCCGGTGCCAGAGAAACAATGATGGAAAAAATAAAATCACTGCAATGTGACCTGATATTCACCATTGCCTTGGTAGACAAACAAAGTGAAGCGCGGTATGTGCCCGGAAATATGGGTTTGTATGGTCCATTTCCTGCCTATGGGTTAAGGTTCAGGGGATTTTATTCCTACTGGTATCCTTACATGTATGATCCGGGATACTATGTCACAGACAAAACATATCTGATGGAGGGTAACCTGTTTGAAACGTCCACTGAATCGTTGATATGGTCTGTTCAGACAGAAACGCTCAATCCACCTTCCATTGAAAAATTCAGCAAAAAAATGATTGACCTGATGTTAAAAAAGGCAATTGAAGACCTGGCCGTTGTAAAATAATTTACCCTTCGAAACTATCCCTCCAAGAGAGCATTCCACCAGTTACATTGATAACATTGGTGAAACCAAGCGACTCCAACACCATGGCAGCCTGTCCGCTTCTGTTGCCACTTCGGCAATACAAGAAAACCTCTTGGTCCTTCAAATGATCAATGGATTCAGTATCTCCAACCCTGATGTCGCCCAAGGGTAGCAAGATTCCACCAATATTGAATTCGCTGTGCTCAGCAGGTTCACGAACATCAACCAAGTTCAATGGTTCGCCAGCCGTGATCTTTTCATTGAGTGCTTGTACATCGATTGTTTTCATATTGCAAAGATACAATTTGTAAACTTTATTTGATTGGCGCCAGAACTGAATCTGGTCTGCGCTCTGGTTTTACCAAACTCAATTTAATGTCCATCAGTTGACCAGAACGAATCTTGTTGGCATTTTGTAATGCATCATAAGGCATTGGATTCTGCCAGTAAACAAACCCCAGGGTGGTGTCTGTAAAATTATCATCCATCAGCACTACACCGGCATTGAGTCCGTTGACTTCCATGACCAGCTTCGCCTCCGGGTAAGTGAGCCCAAAGAGGTCAGGAACAGGAATCTCTTCGCCGCCCAAACCGGCACCGATCAACAAATCAATAGAAGACCCCATCCTGATGGGAGAACCAGGCTTAATGGGATTTCCATCACTGAGTTGATCCTTGACAGCATTTTTTGCCATGTCTGGAATAAAGGTTGTATCCCCCATTTTCAAACCAAGCGACTTTAGCTCAAGAATAGCATTCCTGAAACTCATCCCTATAAGGTTGGGCATGGCAATGGTTGGAGGAACGGTACAGTTGATGGTCAGGTATACAATGCGGTTCACTTTCACCGTTGCTTCAGGATCTGGAAACTGTTTGAGGATGATGTTGGGCGCCAGACTATCCACATAGATTGAATCCTGGATAACCACTTCAAATCCTTTGCTCTCCAAGTCAGCCACAACAGTGCTGTACACTTTACCCTTTACTTCGGGTACAGTCAGGTATTCCCCATGGTTGGTGATGAAATTGAGCAAGAGCAGAAAAGCCCCTATGATAAAAACAGATAGCAGAAATCCTGCAAGGATATTCTGCCAAAGTGGCTTTTTGGTGATAAATGAAAAGTTCATTTGGTTATTTTTTTACTGTCTCCAATGCATCATCGATCAACATGCTGTAAAAATCACTGAGCACCAACCCCATTGCTGCTACTTGTTGTGGTATGATGCTTGCAGCACTTTGTCCTGGCACTGTGTTGATTTCGAGCAGGTAAGGTTTTCCCTGATTTGTATTGTAAATAAAGTCCATCCGTACCACTCCCCTGCAATTGAAAACAGCATAAATACCAGCAGCAGCATTCCTTATTTTACCAGCCACTTCTTCGCTGCATACAGCTGGTGTAACTTCAACCGACTTGCCCTGGTATTTTGCTTCAAAATCAAAGAACTCATTGTCTGTGCTGATCTCGGTAAAAGGAAGTGTGATGATCTTTCCTTTTGACCTGAAAACACCAATGGTAAATTCGCGGCCACTGATAAACTCTTCAATCAGCACCTGATCGTCTTCCTTGAATGCTTTTGTGATGGCCTCTTGCATGTCTTCTGCCTTGTTTACCTTGCTCATGCCAATGCTCGAGCCACCATTGTTTGGCTTTACAAAAACCGGAAGATTCAACCCCTGGATTGCATTTGAGGATTGGTCATAGGAAGACTTGAACAAATGCACTGACTGGGCAACATGAAAACCAGAAGCACCTGCAACGGCTACGGTAAATCTTTTGTTGAATGTGATCGCAGAGGTGGTGGCATCACAAGAAGTATAGGGAATGTTTAAAAGATCAAAATAGGCTTGTAATTTTCCATCTTCTCCTGGCGTTCCGTGAATGCCGATAAAAACAGCATCAAACCTGATGTTCTGCGTGCCCAAGTCCAGTGAAAAATCACCCTTGTTCACCATCTGTTCAACTCCATCCCTGGTGGTATGGAACCATTTTTCAGGCGTGATGTCAATTCTGTATACATCATACTTGGAAAGATCAAGATGCTTTTCAATGGTGATGGCACTTTTGTAAGAGATCACTGCTTCAGAAGAATATCCACCTGTAACAAAGGCGATGACTGGTTTACCCATGAACGATATTTTAGGAAAATCAGAGAGACATGGCAAATATAAGAAAAGGTGAAGGCATCCGCAGATACCTTCACCTTTATAACTTGTTAAACTGGATTTAGAGGTGTAAGCTTTCCTTTTTTGCCATCAAAGCCTCAACAGTTTCAACATACAATTCATCAGGAACGCAACAATCCACTGGACAAACAGCTGCACACTGGGGCTCTTCATGAAATCCCTGACACTCAGTGCATTTGTTTGGGGTAATATAGTAAGTATCATTGCTGATAGGGGAATTCTTATGGCCGGCATCGACTGCCGATCCATCCATCAGTGTAAATGAACCTTTTACAGATGTGCCATCCGCTACAGCCCATTCTACACCGCCTTCATAAATGGCATTGTTTGGACATTCTGGTTCGCAGGCTCCACAATTGATACATTCGTCGGTAATCTTGATTGCCATGATATTTCAGTATTTTTGTTGTTAGTTTATTGCCATTTCATTAAATGGAACAGTTGTATAAAGATATTGAATGATCTGAAAACGCAAAAATGAATTTACACAATAGAATTGAGGCACTTGGCTTTCTTGGTGAATACTTGAAAGATGACTGCACTTCCTACCAGGAGCTCAGATACAGGGCTTTCTTGGAGAACAAATGGTTCACCCCTGAGTATATTTTTCAGTCAGGGAAATTGATTGCTGAACACATGCTGAACAAAGACCAACTCTCCACCTTTGCAGCAACATACGGCGTCAAAGAAGGGCCCATAAACAAAACAATCGGTCTGGTGATGGCGGGCAATATCCCCTACGTGGGCCTCCACGACATGCTTTGCATCTTTCTTTCTGGATACGGTCAAAGGATCAAACCTTCCTCCAAAGACAGCTTCATGATTAAAAACCTGATACAGGTAGCTGCCGCAGCCTTTCCCGAATTTGAACATTTGGTTATATTAGACGAAATGCTAAAAGGCTGTGATGGCTATATTGCCACTGGCAGTGATAACAGCGCGCGATATTTTGAACATT
>CANHSD010000229.1 GCA_947463105.1 Chitinophagaceae bacterium | reverse complement strand
TTGGGGATGATCCAGGAGTTCAGAGGATTCAATGCGATAGATTATACATTGGCCAATGCGATGGTGAGCAAGAAGTTTAAAATTACTTCAGATGAAGAAGGCGGGATAAATCTCCAGCCCATGTTGGGGTATAGTATGCTTGGTGGTGTCAGGGATGTGTTGGACCTGGGTGCGAAGTTAAATTACCGGAATCAGCTGCAGTTCATGACCCTATACCACAGCAACAATGAAGTTGCATTTGGTGTCGGTATCCCGTTCAAGGACAAGCTGGCCTTTAATTTCACCTACAATACCGGGAAAGTGTACAACAAGAATTACATGAATGTTGGCGGTACGATTGAAGCCCATGTGATGTACAGGTTCTGATCTGTTTATTAGGCAACAAAACAGATTCCATATCAAAGTCTGATGTTCTCCGCGGAATGTACTGAGGAAATGCAAAACATTGCAATATTCCACATTGTCAATATTTTACATTTTTTATTTATGCTAAGCAAAGCATCCGAAGGCTTGCCCACTCTTAAATAAAAATGCCCCCTCAGCTTTGCTGAAAGGGCATTTTGCCAGGGACCTGCCAAAGGCAGGCAAGCTGGATTACTTTCAGTGATCCATGATGTCCTACGAGGGGGCTTCAAATAAAAAGTCCTGGTTCGCTTCGCTCACCCCGGTATTTTTTCTGTCCGCTCCCCGAAGCAAGCTTCGGTCGCGGCCATAAAAAAAATCCCGCACTTCGTGCAGGACTTTTTTATTAGTGCCCAGGACTGGATTCGAACCAGCACATCCTTGCGAACGCTGCGACCTGAACACAGTGCGTCTACCAATTTCGCCACCTGGGCAGTGGAGGGCAAATATACGGTAGAAAGGCAAATAAAATGCTATTTCAGCATGAATTTGACGCTAACATTCATGCTGATCCTGATTTTTTCAAAATCTATTTGAGGCAACGTTTCTTTGACTTCATTGAGTGTAGACATGCCCCTGATCCGGATTTGGGAGGAGGCCAGTTGCGTTGCACCATCTCCATCATTGCTGAAATCTGAAATGTGCAAAGGTGCGCCCACTGAAGCGCCAATAGGACTGGCCAGGGCCTTGGCCTTGTCGTAGGCATTTTTCACAGCATTGGTTCTGCAGAGGTTTTTCAACTTGACCATATCTGAATGCCCCACCCGATCCAGGTTGGCATTGGCGATTCCCAGCTCCTCCAACTTCATGAATACGCGGGTAGCCAAAACAGCGTCTCCGACCTTCAAGCTATAAGACTTTGTCTTCATCACATCCTTTTGCTTCAGCACATAATACTTGAAATTGCTTTGCATGTCTGAAGTGGTCAGTTCTTTTTCTGTATTGATTCCGAGGGATTTGAGGCCAGCCACCATTTTACGTTCCTGCTCCTCCAATGAAGTCCTGTTTTTAACATCGGCCTCGGCGATCATGATGCTGATATAGATTTCATTGGGGGTAACCAGGGTATCAGCACTGCCGAAAACCTCTATATAAGGAACATCCAAAAAGGTCTTCATTTGGGCAGAAGAGCCATGGGCAAAAAGGCCCAGTAAACTGACTAAAATCAATTTTTTCATGTGTATGTTTTTGCGGTTAATCATGTTTATGGATGCTCAAATCCGATCTTTCCATAAAGGTATCCTACGTGCCTTCTTTTTTCAAATATTAACCATAATTTAGTATTTGGTTAATGGGCGGCTAATACCTGAAATTAAGCTTTGCTATCCTAATTATTTTCAAGTTAAAATTTTAAAAATGAGAAATTGCATTTCGCTTCGTGCATGTTTTCGACTGCTATCATGCATTGCATTGATGGGCGCTGTTTTTCTCCTGGCTAAACCTCACTCGGTGATGGCTTCGGAGAAACCAAGTCACTCAAACGCATTTGACCGCATCATCAAAGGACAGGTAAATGATGCTGGAACCGGCTTGCCGCTTTCCGGGGCAAGTCTGGCTGTTAAAGGAACCAAAAACAGCGCACTAACCGATGCGCAGGGAGGTTTCTCCATTTCAGTCCCTGGAGACAATGCTGTTTTGGTTGTATCCTTTGTGGGATATGTTTCACAAGAAGTTGTTGTAGGCAACAGATCAGCCATCAATTTTTCTTTACAATCAGCATCTGCAGACCTTGCTCAGGTAGTGGTGGTTGGATATGGCACACAGCGCAAGCGCGATGTAACAGGTGCTGTAAAGAGTGTAGGTGCTGAAGAGTTCAATAAAGGGATCATCAATGCGCCGCAACAATTGTTGCAGGGCAAGGTAGCTGGTGTCAATGTAACTTCTGCAAGTGGTGAACCGGGTGCAGCTCAGGGTATCAGCATCAGGGGGCCTGGTGGAGTGCGTACAGGAAGTACACCGCTTTTTGTGGTTGACGGACTTCCGCTCGATAATTCAAGCACAGGTGGGGGCGATCCATTGAACTTTATCAACCCCGCAGACATTGAAACGATGGATGTTTTGAAAGATGCATCTGCCACTGCCATCTATGGAGCACGTGGTGCAAATGGCGTAATCCTCATCACTACAAAAAAAGGAAAATCCGGTACTTCTGTGATGAATTACAACAGCAGCGTGGGCGTATCTGAACTGACAAGGGCACTTCCTGTTTACAATGCAGCTGAGTTCAGGAAAAAGGTTGTTGAAGTGGGAGGCCTCCTTGATGACAAGGGTGGCAATACTGACTGGCAAAAAGAAATCACCAGAACTGCCCTTACACAGAACCACAACCTTACCATGAGCGGCGGTGCCGAAAAGCTTACTTATTTTGCCTCTTTTGGTTTGCAAAACCAGGAGGGTATCATCAAAACCAATGACCTGAAAAGGTATTCTGGAAGGTTTAATGCTACCCAGAAATTCCTGAACGACAGGCTGATTGTAGATGTAAACCTGAGCGCCAACAATACCAAGCAACAGCGCCCCAACATTGGCGGTGTTATTGGAGATGCCCTCAGCAACAACCCTACATATTCTGCATACGATGCCCAGGGAAATATTGCAGCATACCAGCTGTTCAACAACCCTTTGCTGACCTTTAAGCTGGACAAGGATGTTACTACTATCAACAGGGTGATTGGAAGCATTTCTCCATCAATTAAACTATTTGATGGCCTTACGTACAAACTCAACCTTGGTGTAGACAATTCTACCGCTACCAGGGATGTTCAGTCTCTTGCCAACGTTCTGCCCCAAAGGGATGGAAGGTTTGAAACATACAATACCATCAACAGGAATACCCTGATTGAAAACTACCTAACCTATAATTTTAAGGTTAAGGAGCATAATTTCTCTGCATTGGCCGGACATTCCTACCAGGAAATATATCTACAAGGCAGGGGATGGAGCATCAACCGACCTACTGTTGGTCCGGTTGAGCCGCTTTACAACCCGGGCATTGGGCAAGAGCTTACACTGGCCAACAACAGGCCGAATGGGTATGCCGTATTGAATGAGTTGCAGTCTTTCTTTTCTCGTGTCAACTATTCTTACAAAGACAAATATCTTGCTACTGCCAATTTCAGGATGGATGGTTCCTCTAAGTTTGGGGACAACAACAAGTACGGTTATTTCCCATCATTCTCTCTTGGATGGAGAATCAGTGAAGAAGAATTTATGCAAAGCTCACCCTTCAGCAACCTGAAGCTCCGGGCTGGATGGGGACAAACGGGTAACCAGGAAATCCCTTCCAAAATCACCCAACCCCTTTTCACATCAGCTGTTTCAGGCACAACGAGCTATCCGCTTTCTGCTGCAGGCCCTTATCCCGCAGGGATTACATACTCAAGGTTGGCCAACCCTGATATCCAGTGGGAAGTGTCTACCCAAACCAATGTGGGATTGGACTTTGGCTTGCTGAAAGGCGCACTTACCGGATCAATCGATTATTTCAAGAAGTTGTCCAACAACATCCTGCTTGAAGTGATTCCAGCAGATCCTGTTCAGCCTGCAGGTACATTTTGGACCAATGTGGAAGACATGACAATCACCAATGAGGGTCTGGAAATTGATCTTGCTTACAAGAACAAGACCCAATCCGGAATAAAATATACGATTGGCGGTAATGTTGCTTTCCTCAGCAATCTTGTTGAAAATTCTCCCTACTCTGTCATTCAATCGGGTGGTGCTTCAGGGCCTGGTTTGACTTCGGCTACTGTAAACGGCTATATCAACGGACAGCCCATTGGTACTTTCTTTCTCAGGGAGTGGACAGGTTTCGACGCCAATGGAATCAGTACCTTCCGCGACATTGACGGCGATGGTATCAGTGGAGACAAGGACAGGCTTGCGTTGGGCACTGCACTTCCCAAAGTGATCTATGCTTTCTTTGCAAACTTCTCTTACAAAGGATTCGATTTTGTTGCCAATTTCAACGGTGTTTCAGGAAACAAGATATATGACAATACAGCGAATGCCTATTTCTATAAATTGCGTTTATCGAAGAGTGTAAACACTACCCCTGAGGCAGTTGGGTCTCCAAAGGAGTCTATCAACAACTCAGCGCCCATCAGTTCAAGGTACCTGAAAGACGGAGCATATTTGCGTTTGAACAACATGGCCCTGGGGTATAATTTTGACACCCGTGCAAGTGCAATGGGCAAATGGATTTCCGGACTTCGTCTTTCCGTAACCGGTCAAAATCTTTTTGTGATCA
>CANHSD010000228.1 GCA_947463105.1 Chitinophagaceae bacterium | reverse complement strand
TCAAAAAGTCAAATAAAACTCCCAGGCAAGAAATCGAACGTTCAGAAAGGATCAGAATTGCGTTCATCAAAGCTAAAACTTCATTCAACCAAGGGAGGTGAATTGAAGACATATAGCCTTGACGAAGTCAAGAATAAATTCTTAGGAAAAAAAGGTACATCAAAACGCGATGCCTATGAAAATGAGCTTCGACTTGACTTACTCGGTGAAACAATTCGTCAAATTCGTATTCAACGAAACCTTACCCAAGAACAACTCGGCCTACTCGTTGGCGTGCAAAAAGCACAAATAAGTAAAATAGAAAACAACTTCAAGGATGCAAGAATCAGCACCATCCTCAAAGTTTTTGATGCACTTCAAACAAAGATTTTATTGACTGTTGAAAAGGGATGAACCAAGCAGAGTAATTAAACTCACCTACTCCACAATCCTCAACTTCGCATAATTCAGCATGATCTTTTTTTCACCGTTGAGTTTGAAGTTGATGGTGGCAATGGGGTTGTGGGCAGCGCCTTCCATTTTCAGGACTTCACCAAAACCAAATTTCTGGTGCTCAACCTGTTGTCCGGCTTTCAGGTCTGTTGTGTCACTGGGCCTGAAATCAGCAGATGGCTGGTGAACAACCGGTTTAGACACAGGAGGCTGAACAGGCAAATATGTAGGTTTTTCGGGCTGTTTTTTCGGCTCGTTGAAATAGGTTCTGTTTTGCGGCGTGGCGCCACCAGATCCACCCCATCCCCTCATGCGCTCTTGTGCAGAAGGACCGCCAGATGACTGGTTCCGGAATCCACCACCAGCATAAGAACGGTCCAAATGATCTTCTGGAAGTTCATTGATGAACCTGCTGGGTTCATTTTGCACTACTTGTCCAAATTTATAGCGTGTATTGGCATAGCTGATCCAGAGCTTGTGTTTTGCCCGGGTAATCACCACATAAAACAACCTTCTTTCCTCTTCCAGTTCTTCGCGTGTATTGATGCTCATGGCACTGGGAAAAAGCATCTCCTCCAGGCCAACCGCAAAAACACAGGAAAACTCCAGTCCTTTTGCAGCGTGGATGGTCATCATCTTTACGGTATCGGCATGCTCGTCCTTGTTATCGGCATCAGTCAACAAAGTGATCTGCTGCAGGTAGGCAGAAAGCAACACATCTTCCCGCAGGGGTTTCTTTGCATCCGGATCCTCCGGACCAGGTGCCTCAACTTCAGGAATCCCGCTGAACAGTTCTGTCTTCTCTTCCCCCTCATCACTTCTTACCTCATCCCTTATCCCTTCATCCAACATCACCCCATCTTCATCAATCTGTGCGCGGTTTTGCTTGTCATCCACCCACTCTTTGATGGAGTTCAGCAATTCCTGAACGTTCTCATAACGCTGAACACCCTCGGTGCTTTTATCGTTGAACAGTTCCCTCACCAGGCCGGTCTGTTTGCCCACATGAAAAGCAACATCATAGGCATTGCTGTTTTTGAGCATGCTGGCAAAGCTTTTGATCATGAGGACAAAATTCTCGATCGCTTCGAGGGTTCCGGCCTTGAAACCAAATGAGGCAGCGCGCGTCAGCACATCCCATAATGTGATGGACTCTTCATTGGCAACAAGGATCAACCTGTCGAGCGAGGTTTTACCAATGCCCCTGACGGGATAATTGATGATCCGCTTCAATGCCTCTTCGTCGCGGGGGTTGACGATGATCCTGAGGTAGGCAACATAATCCTTTACCTCTTTGCGCTGGTAAAAGCTGATGCCCCCAAAAATAGTATAAGAGATGTTCATCCTCCGCAGCGATTCCTCCATGGCCCGGCTCTGTGCATTGGTCCTGTAGAGAATCGCAAAATCCCTGTTGAAAAAATGATTCCTGAGTTTTTGTTCCTGTATGGCGTCTGCCACAAACTTTCCCTCATCATTATCGGTCATGGTCCTGACCAGCTTGATCTTGTCGCCCTCACCGTTCTCAGTCCACAGTTCCTTTGGTATTTGTCCCTTGTTGTTGCCAATCACCTGGTTGGCAACATTCAGGATCTGTTTGGTGCTTCTGTAGTTTTGTTCCAGCTTGATGACCTTCACATCATCATAGTCCTTTCTGAACAAAAGGATGTTTTCAATGGTCGCACCGCGAAACGCATAAATCGATTGTGCATCATCTCCCACCACGCAGACGTTCTCGTGCATGGCACCCAGGAGCTTGATGATCTCGTACTGCGCAGGGTTGGTATCCTGGTACTCATCAATCATGATATGGCTGAACTTGTGCTGGTACTTGTGCAGGGCATCAGGATGGTTCTTCAGGATGAGGTAGAATTGCAATAGCAAATCATCAAAATCCATGGCGCCATTCTTGAAACAACGTTTTGCATAGGCCGTATAGATCTGTGCAATGGCAGGGCGGTTAGCGCGCGCATCTTCCTGCTGCAGGCCAAAATCTTTTGCATACTCCTCTGCGGTTACCAATGCATTCTTGGCAGAAGAAATCCTGTTATAGACGGTAGCAGGCTTATAGATCTTGTCATCAAGGTGCAATTCATTGATCACTGTTTTCAATACACTCTTGGCATCATCGGTATCGTAAATCGTGAAACTGGTAGGATAACCCACGCGGGAGGCTTCCCCCCTGAGGATTCTGGCAAACACTGAGTGAAATGTTCCGATGTATAAATTTCTGGCTTCGCGGTTGACCAATATTTTTTCAACCCTTTCCTTCATTTCCTTCGCCGCCTTGTTGGTAAAGGTCAATGCGAGAATTTTGAATGAGTCCACACCATTGGCCATCAGGTGGGCAATGCGGGTGGTCAATACCTTGGTTTTCCCACTTCCCGCTCCTGCGATGATCATGAGGGGGCCGTCAAGATGCAACACTGCTTCCCGCTGCTGCGGGTTGAGCTCATTCAGGTAATTAAACATTGTTGCAAGTTAACGAATTCGGTTGTTGGTTTGGAAATAAGGGCCAGATGTTAAAATATTGTTTAAGCCCCTGCGTTAATTAAACCATTGGTAATAGCTCGGGTCTATTCTACTGTTCGGGTATTTGTGCCCTTTGATTTTTAAACCTAAAAAACAATAATGATGAAGACAAGCAAATTCTTTCTCGGGCTCGCCTCTGCAATGATCGCCATGGTATTGGTTTTTTCAGCCTGTACAAAATCAGGCGTCAATGAAAATTCTTCTGTTGCCATTTTTCTCACCGATGGTCCTGGTGATTTTGACGCGGTAAACATTGATATCCAAAAAGTGGAAGTGAAAGTAGACAAAGACGAAAAGTACAAGCGTGATGACAACCGGAACAGAATGGATGACGACAAGGACGACCACATGAAGCGTAAGGATGATTTCGGCGAGTGGATTGATCTGGGTTTTGCGCCAAAAATAATTGATGTGTTGAGCCTGAGAAATGGTATTGAAACACAACTGGGCACAGCCAACATTGATGCCGGCACCGTAAGGAAAATCCGCATCACCCTTGGAACCAAAAATACTGTTGTCAAAACAGGGGTTACGTATGACCTTTTGCTTGTCAATGAAACGTCCAACTTCCTGTACATCAAATTGTATGATAACCACAGGGAGCGCGGAAACAGGAACGATGTAAAGGTTTGGGTTGACTTTGATATCGCCAACTCTATTGTTGAGGCCAACGGCAAGTTCTACCTGAAACCTGTTCTGCGTCCTTTCTGCAACGCCAATTTTGGTGAAATCGAAGGGAAAGTGCTTCCTCTTGATGCAAAAGCAGTGGTTCGTGTATCTGATGGTGCAGGTTTCAATGCAGTGGCATTGCCCAGCAGGGAAGGTGAATTCAAGGTGCGTGGTTTGAACGACGGCACCTATACTGTAACTGTTGAGGGCCTGGCACCATATAAATCCCAAACCATCAGGAACGTAGTGGTTAAAAAAGGGGAGGATACCAAAATTGGTACCATCACCCTGGTCAAATAAAGAGGGTTTTGTTAAAAATGAAAATGGTCGTCCAGCAATGGACGGCCTTTTTTATTGGTTCCCCCTCAAGGCAACACCGCTCCTGGTTCCAGTATGTTTTCCATTGTTGATTACCAGTTTGCCGTTGACCAACACATATTCGATTCCTTTGGTGAACTGGTGAGGGTTTTCGTAGACGGACATGTCCTGGATGGTATTTTCATCAAAGATCAGGATATCGGCAAACTTCCCCTCCATGATCAGGCCACGGTCTTTCAGGTTGAACTTGGTGGCGGGCAGAGATGTCATCCTCCTCAATGCTTCTTCCAGACCAATCAGTTTATCTTCCCTTACATATTTGGCCAGCACCCGGGCATTTGTGCCATATCCCCTTGGGTGGGGCATTCCCTTACCATTGCTGACACCCCCATCGGCAGCAGGCATGTTGAAAGGATATTTCATGAAATGGGCAAGGTCCTTTTCATTCATGGTATGGTAGATCATCTGGGCATTGGCCCTTGCCAGCATGTCCAAAATGGTATTGGCTTCGTTGATGAATTTTTTCTTCTTGCCAAGGCCTTGGTTGATCTGGCTGATGTTTTTCCCGTTAAAACTGCTGTCCGGACCAAAATTGGCCACAACCGCATAGGCATAGTCTTTTCGCTTAGCTGCTTTGAGGGATTTGCCCATGCCATCGATGATTTTTTTTCGTTGATCGGGGTTTTTCATCCTGGCCCTTAAAGAATCCAGGCCTCCC
>CANHSD010000227.1 GCA_947463105.1 Chitinophagaceae bacterium | reverse complement strand
AAGTGCTGGGTGAATATGATTTCATCAGGGCTAAAGCCAAACTTGCCCAAGTGATGGATGCCCATATTCCTCACGTAGAAGACAGTTCAGGCATCAAGTTGATCAAAGCCTATCACCCACTGCTCTTGATCTACAACAAAAAGTCGGGTAAGCAGGTGGTCCCACTGGACCTTACCCTTGATGAAAAGAACAGGATTCTTTTGATTTCAGGGCCTAACGCAGGCGGAAAAACGGTTTGCTTGAAAACAACAGGCCTGCTGCAGATGATGGTTCAATCTGGGTTGCTGGTGCCAGTGCATCCGGATTCGGTGTTCGGAATTTTCAAGCAGCTCATGATCCATATTGGGGATACCCAGAGCATTGAATTTGAGCTCAGTACTTACAGTGCGCACCTCAAGAATATGAAACATTTCATGGAAGATGCCAATGGCAGAACCATGTTTTTCATTGATGAGTTGGGCAGTGGATCTGATCCCAATTTAGGAGGGGCATTTGCGGAAGTGTTTCTTGAGCAATTGCTCAAGCGCCATGCCTATGGCATTGTGACCACGCATTACCTGAACCTGAAGGTAATGGCCAGTAAAACCTCTGGCATCATCAATGGTGCCATGGCTTTTGATGAAAAAAGCCTATTGCCCATGTATAAGTTGAATCTTGGCAAGCCCGGCAGCTCTTATACTTTTGCCATTGCAGAGCGCATTGGTCTTTCCCAGGAACTCATCAACCGGGCAAAGGAATTGGTGGATGAGAATCATTTTACCCTTGATAAATTGCTCAACCGAACCGAACAGGATTTGCGCAAGATTGAAGGAAAGGAAAAGGATTTGCAGAAAATGATCAAGGAGAATGAATTGTTGAGAAAGTCATTGAACCAACAGCTGGAAAGGGAAAAACACAGCCAGCAAGTGGAGCTTCTCAAACACCAAAACCTTGTTTCCCAGGAAAAGATGGTTTACCTGAAAGACATGGAGCGCAAGTTGAAGCAGATTGTATTTGATTGGAGAAAGTCTGAATCTGATCAAGACAAAAAGCAACTGATGAAAAACCTGCAGGCCCTTCTTTTCAACCAAAAAGAGAAACAGGTTACTGAGAAGAAAAAGAAAAAACTCGACAGCCGGTACATGGAAACGGGTAAACCACCTGTCCCTGGTGACCTGGTGCTGATGAGCCAGAACAACAAAGTTGGTCTGCTGGCGACTGTGAGGGGAAAGAAGGCTGTTGTTAATTTAGGTACCATGCCCCTCCAGGTCAATTTCGATGATCTTGTTGCAGTGATTGAAAAGCAAGTAGAACAATAGGTTTACATTGTATCCATTCTAAATGATTGATCCATGAAATTTCTTCGATTGAAATTTGCCTCTTTATTCTTGGTCCCTGTTTTATTGGTAAGTCATTCGTTCTCTCAGCAAAAAACCAATGCTGATTCCATCAGGCAAAAAATGCAATGGTTTGCAGATGCCAAGTTGGGGATTTTTATTCATTGGGGTATCTATGCGGTGGCCGATGTATCTGAAAGCTGGAGCTTTCACAACAAGCAGATTTCATGGAAGGATTACATGAACCAGGGCAACAGTTTTACTGCTGCAAAATATGATCCAGCCGATTGGGCCTCCTTGATTGCTGCCTCTGGTGCAAGGTATTCAGTCATCACCACCAAACACCATGATGGTGTTGCCCTCTGGGACACCAAAGAAAACCATTACAGTACTGTAAAAAATACTCCTGCCAAGCGGGACCTGCTGACCCCATTTTATCAGGAATTGAGAAAAAGAAATGTAAAAGCAGGCGCTTATTTTTCGTTGATCGATTGGAGTCATCCAGACTATCCAGGATTTTTGAAAGACAGCAGTCGGTATGCGGTAAAAAATGATCCTGCCAGGTGGGATCGTTTCAGAAAATTCTACCAAAACCAGTTGAATGAAGTAACTGCACAGTTCAAGCCTGACCTGTATTGGTTTGATGGAGATTGGGAGCATGACGCAGAAGAGTGGGAAAGCCAAAAGGTACGTGAAGGGATATTAAAAAGCAATCCTGCTGCTATCATCAATGGCCGATTGATGGGATATGGGGATTATGAAACACCAGAACAAAATGTTCCGGTCAGCCGTCCCAGGTATGATTGGTGGGAGTTGTGCATGACCACCAACAACAACTGGGGCTATCGGAAAACAGATACCGCCTGGAAAACGCCTTATGAAATCATTGCCCTTTTTGCTGACGTCATCAGCACCGGAGGCAATCTCTTGCTCGATATCGGACCAAGAGAAGATGGCACCATCCCTAAAGAGCAACGCAACATCCTGACAGAGTTGGGTGCCTGGAACAAGAAGCATGAAAAGGCCATTTTTGGGACCGTGGGCGGTATCGCTCCTGGTCATTTTTATGGACCCACTACCATTTCCAAAGACTCAACTTCACTGTTCCTTTTTTTACAGGGACAGACATCCGGAACCATCATGGTAAAGGGTTTGAGCAACCAGATCAAGGAGATAACAATGTTGGGAAATGGAACCAAACTAAAGCACAAAGTGGTAGGGAAAATATCCTGGAGTCCTGTGCCAGGATTGGTTTACATCGATATACCCAAAGGTGTTCAAGACAAATACATTACTGTACTTGAGTTGAAATTGGACAAGCCTGTAAAGTTATACAAGGGACATGGAGGGTTCCTGATCAACTAATACATGTGTTGATCAATCGTTTTACCTGTATACCTGATTTATGCAGGCATTGTAAAGATCTGGTGCATCAGGACCCATTTTTCACCGGGTTTTGCCCAAGGGATAGGTTGCTGGTATTTGTCCATTAAAGCCTCCCATTCCTGGACTTTGGCATTTGAAGCATCTGCTTTTCCCTTGGCTTCAAAGCTGAAGTTGTCTTCTGTTGTCATGATCATAAAGAGGCGGTTGCCTGTTCTGAAAATGTCCATGGTCAGAATCCCACTGTCCCGAATTCCTGCTATATTTTCTGCCCAAACTGCCCGATGATGTCGTTCGTACTCTTCAATCAGTGCCGGATCGTCTTTTAGATCATTGGCAAGACAATAGGTTTTCATGCTGCATTTTTTTGGGGTTGATGGCCTTTTAATCCAAAATACAATACCACCAGAAAGCATACCATTGGTACGGTATAGCCAATCTGGATGTTATCATTGGCATTGTCAATGATATTACCCATGATTACTGGGAAAATGGCTCCTCCGATGATGGCCATTACAATGAGGGAAGAAGCCGGTTTTGTATTCTCTTTCATGTCTTTGATGCCCAGGGAGAAAATGGTAGGGAACATGATGGACATGAAAAACCCAAGTCCGCCCAATGCAATGACAACGTATTGACCATCTGCATAGATGGCAACAAGGCTGAGCAAAATGCAGGCAACGGAATAGGTTGACAAGAGTTTTGCTGGAGAAATAAACCGCATCATGGCTGTACCAGCAAACCTTCCGACCATGAACAACAATCCATAAATGCCAAGGTAGTAGCCGGCAGTTTTTTCATCAACGCCACCGCCAGAGATGGCCATTCTTACAAAGAAACTGGTCACACAAACCTGTGCGCCTACATAAAACAATTGTGCGATGACAGCCCAGACCAGGTGCTTTTGTTTCAACGCATCTCCAAGGCTTCCTGAAGTTGATCCCTCTTCCTCTTCCTTGAACTCAGGAAACTTGTTGACAAAGAAAAGGATGGCAATGCCTACCAGGAAAAATCCAAGGATCATATAAGGCATTTTGACAGAGGCTGCTTCACCACTGAGGTAGGCGATCTTATCCACATCAGACATGATGGCCATCTCTTCTTGCGAATATTCTTTGCCGGAAAGGATGAACATGGTTCCCATGACCGGGGCAAGGAAAGCGGCCAGTCCATTGAATGATTGTGCCAGATTGAGTCTCGCAGTAGCTGATTCAGGGTCTCCCAGTTTGGTGGCATAAGGATTGGCTGCTGTTTCCAGTATAGTTAATCCGCATCCAATGATGAACAGCCCCAAAAGAAATACTTCGTATGTTCTTGAGTTGGCTGCTGGGATAAAAAGAAACGCTCCAATAGCAAACACAAGAAGTCCCGTGATGATTCCTTTTTTGTAACCAAACTTTTTCAGGATGATTCCCGCGGGTATGGCTGCAAGGAAATAGGCCAGGTAAACCGCTGTGTCAACAAAGGTTGATTGCATGTTGCTCAACTGCAATGCTTTTCTCAAGTGAGGAATCAGGATTCCATTGAGGTTGTTGGCAATGCCCCACAAAAAGAAAAGGCTGGTTACCAGAATGAATGGAAGAAGGTAGTTGTTTTTGGTTTTGGTCATGGCGAGGTTTTTTATTGTAAAGCTGCTCTGTCTAAGTGAACATAACCACCATCAATGTGGATGATCTGTCCGGTTGTATGTGATGATTTATGTGATAAAAGGAATACAACCATATTGGCGATTTCCTCACCGGTTGTCATTCTTTTTTCCAATGGAATCCTGTCTGTGATTTTTTTCAATGTCTCTTCAGGGTTAGCGAGGGTTTTGACCCAACGGTCATAAAGTGGAGTGTAACATTCTGCAACGATGACTGAATTTACACGGATGCCATATTTGAGCAGCTCTACCGCCCATTCTCGGGTCAATGCATTTCTTCCCCCATTGGCTGCTGCATAGCCGGAAGTGCCGCCCTGTCCGGTTT
>CANHSD010000226.1 GCA_947463105.1 Chitinophagaceae bacterium | reverse complement strand
TAAGTCTCTTTAAAAAAAACATATGTCCGAAGCAGTCAAAACAGTAAAAGTAACGATAGACAACATCACGGTGGACGTGCCCATGGGAACGACCATCCTGCAGGCAGCGCGCATGATTGGTGGTGATGTTGTTCCTCCTGCAATGTGTTATTACAGCAAGCTGCAGGGCAGTGGCGGTAAATGCCGTACCTGTCTTGTTGAAGTAAGCAAGGGCAGCGAAGCGGATCCCCGTCCTATGCCAAAGCTGGTAGCCAGTTGCAGGACTGGTGTGATGGATGGTATGGAAGTGAAAAACATGACCAGTCCGAAGGTGGAAGATGCCAGAAATGGTGTTGTAGAATTCCTGTTGTTGAACCATCCCCTTGATTGCCCCGTTTGTGACCAGGCAGGTGAATGCCATTTGCAGGACCTTGGCTATTCGCACGGAAAAGAAGGAACCCGTTATGAGTTCAAACGCAGGACTTTCGATAAGCACGATCTTGGCCCTTACATCCAGTTGCACATGACCCGTTGCATCCTTTGTTACAGGTGTGTGTTTACTGCAGACCAACTCACAGACAAAAGATCGCACGGCATTTTGAGCAGGGGAGACCATGCGGAAATTGCTACTTACATAGAAAAATCACTCGATAATAATTTCATTGGAAACGTTATTGATGTTTGTCCGGTGGGCGCCCTCACGGACAAGACCTTCCGTTTCAAAAACCGTGTTTGGTTCACCAAGCCGGTCAATGCGAATAGGGATTGCAAATGCTGCGCCGGTAAAGTTACGCTTTGGCAAAGGGGTGAAGAAGTGTTGCGTGTAACGGCAAGAAAGGACCAGTGGGGTGAAGTGGAAGAGTGGATTTGCAATGAGTGCCGTTTTGAAAAAAAGAAAACATCAGACTGGACCATTGAAGGCCCCACACATGTAAGCAGGCATTCTGTGATTTCACAGGGGCATTACGAAAACACGATAAAACCCAAAGAGACCTTTACTGCAGTGCATGGCGGAAGGAATCCACAGTTGTTGATGGACATCCACAGTGTCAGTGAAGTGAATGACCCTTCCATTGACCTCAGCCTCATCAATGGCCCCGCCACCAGCGATGTATATAACCCTTCAACCAAACAAGCATGATCACGATGGATTTGTTGGCGATAGACCTTGCGTACGGACTCGAAAAATTATTGTTGATTGGCGGTATCATCACGGTATCCCTCATCGTTGCCATGTATACTACCTATGCCGAAAGAAAAGTGGCAGCCTGGATGCAAGACCGCCGTGGTCCGAACAGGGCAGGTCCTTTTGGATTGCTCCAGCCGGTAGCAGATGGTTTGAAACTTTTTTTCAAGGAAGAGATCATTCCACTGACGTCCAACAAGACCTTGTTTGTACTTGGCCCAGCACTCGCCATGGTGACGGCGATGCTTACCAGCGCTGTAATCCCCTGGGGAAGCAGCATCAATATTTTTGGTCGTGATGTGAGCCTCCAGATCGCTGACGTAAACATTGGTATTCTCTATGTTTTTGGTGTGGTGAGTATGGGTGTTTACGGCATCATGATCGGTGGATGGTCTTCCAACAACAAATTCTCTCTGATAGCCGCTGTTCGCGGGGCTTCACAGATCATTTCTTATGAGTTGGCCATGGGCCTTTCACTGATTGCGTTGCTGATGATGACAGGCTCTTTGAGCCTCAAGACAATCGTGCAACAGCAAATGGAAGGGGGATGGAACATCATCTACCAACCCCTTGGATTTTTGATTTTTCTGATCTGTGTATTTGCAGAGTGCAACAGAACGCCATTTGATCTTCCTGAAGCGGAGAATGAATTGAACTTTGGCTACCACCAGGAATATTCATCCATGAAACTTGGGCTTTACCTGTTTTCTGAATACGTCAACATGTTCATCTCCAGCGCTGTCGTGTCAACACTTTTCTTTGGTGGGTATGACATCCCATTCGTAGATGAGGCAGCACTGTCTTTGAGCCTTGGTGCCAATACCGTTGCCCTGCTTGGGTTTGGAGCACTTTTCGCAAAAATTCTTTTCTTCCTTTTCCTCTTCATTTGGGTAAGGTGGACGATACCAAGGTTCAGGTACGATCAGTTGATGGACCTGGGTTGGAAAAAATTAATTCCATTGGCATTGGCCAATATGTTGATCACTGCACTGGTTATCCTGTGGTTAAATAAATAATTCTATGGCATCATTAACAAATAGGGCAAAAGTATTGGAGCAGAAGCCGATGAGCTTCATGGAAAGGTTGTACCTACCAGCCATTTTCAAGGGCATGGCCATCACCTTCAAGCACATGTTCAAGAAAAAAGCCACCATCAACTATCCTGAGGAGAAAAGGCCGTTCAGCCCGGTTTTTCGTGGACTCCATGTATTGAACCGCGATGAGGAGGGAAGGGAAAATTGTACGGCTTGTGGACTCTGTGCTGTGGCCTGTCCTGCAGAAGCCATCACCATGGAAGGCGCAGAACGAAAAACCAGTGAAGAACATCTTTACCGTGAGGAAAAATATGCTGCAAAATATGAGATCAACATGCTTCGCTGCATTTTCTGTGGCTTGTGTGAAGAAGCTTGCCCCAAGGATGCCATCTACATGTCTGAAACTTTTGCCCCTTCAAATTTTACAAGAAAAGGATTCATTTATTCAAAGGAAGAATTGTTGATTCCAAATCCTGTAACTGACAAGGAGAAATATGATATTGCCAAGGGAATGCGTGAAGCCCAACTAAAAAACAAATAAGCCATGCACATCAACGAAATACTTTTTTGGTTCCTGACTGCCCTGGCCCTGTTCAGTGCAATGATGGTTGTATTCAGTAAAAATCCTGTACACAGTGTCTTGTGGCTGATCATGGTTTTCATGGCCATCACAGGCCATTATATCATCATGAATGCACAATTCCTGGCCATCGTCAACATGATTGTGTACGCAGGTGCTATCATGGTTTTGTTCCTGTTTGTCATCATGTTCATGAACCTCAACGCTGAGAGTGAGCCACAGAAAAGCAAGTGGATGAAGTTCGCAGCAGTATTGTCTGGCGGAAGCCTGATGCTGATCCTCATTGCCGCCTTGAAGGACAATGATGGATTCATCTCGAGCATGAGGGGAGAAGGAAGTATCGGTCTGATCAAGAACCTGGGAAAGGTTTTGTTCACCGAGTATGTTGTACCATTTGAAATCAGCAGCATCCTTTTCTTGAGTGCCATGGTGGGTGCAGTAGTTTTGGCTAAGAAAGAATCATCTACAATTGTTTCCTAATAGAATACCAACGTTATGCCGGTTATACCAATAAATTATTACATTTTTCTTTCGCTCGCCTTGTTCACCATCGGAATAGTCGGGGTGTTGACCAGGAGAAACGCCATCATTATTTTCATGTGTATTGAGCTGATGTTGAATGCGGTGAATGTATTGCTGGTTGCGTTTTCCAAGATGCACCATGTGGCAGCTTTTGCAACCGACAGGGCAACAACGGTGGGAACAGAAGCCCAGCTTTTTGTTTTCTTCATCATGGTGGTGGCTGCTGCAGAAGTGACTGTAGGACTTGCTATTATAGTGATGCTGTACAGGAATATCCACTCGGTGGACATCAACTTCCTCAACAGGCTCAAACACTGACCTTAACACAATTGATTGATCTGATTCAAAGAATGATATGAGTAAATATGTTTTTCTGATTCCGCTGCTTCCACTGGTTGGTTTTCTGATCAACGGGTTGGGAAGGAATTTTCTCTCCAGGATGTTCGTTAACATCGTTGGCTGTGGGGTATTGATTGCCTCTTTTGTGGTCAGTCTCCTGGTGTTCAGGGAAATGGCTGCCCCAGGCTCAACGCCGATGGTGATCCGCTATTTTGATTTCATCAAGGCCGGAGGGTTGGACATACAGGCTTCTTTCTTGGTAGACCAGCTCAGCGCCTTGTTCCTGCTGGTGATCACTGGTATTGGTTCTTTGATCCATATCTACTCAACTGCCTACATGCATGAGGAGACTACTCCACACTATGCCCGGTATTTTGCCTACCTCAATCTTTTTGTATTCTCCATGTTGCTCCTTGTATTGGGATCCAATTTTGTGGTGATGTTCATTGGATGGGAAGGTGTAGGTCTTTGCTCTTACCTCTTGATAGGATATTGGTTCGGAAATGCGTCATACAACAATGCGGCAAAGAAAGCCTTTGTGATGAACAGGATTGGTGACCTTGGTTTTCTCTTGGCCATATTCTGGATGCTTTCCCAGTTCGGTTCGATTGCCTATGCAGATGTTTTTTCAAAAGCGTCAACGGCTCCGGTGGCAGTATTGACGGGCATTACCATCTTGTTGTTTATCGGTGCCATGGGTAAATCTGCGCAAATACCATTGTATACCTGGTTGCCTGATGCGATGGCTGGTCCTACTCCAGTTTCTGCACTGATCCATGCCGCAACGATGGTAACTGCGGGTATCTACATGATTGCAAGAAGCAATGTCCTGTTCACCCTTGCCCCCATCTCACAAAACCTTGTTGCCATTATTGGTATATCAACAGCGTTGTTGGCTGCTACCATTGCCCTCAAGCAAAATGATATCAAAAAAGTATTGGCATATTCTACTGTCAGTCAACTCGGACTCATGTTCCTTGCACTGGGTGTTGGCGCCTATACTGCAGGTGTTTTCCATGTGATGACACATGCGTTTTTTAAAGCGCTGCTTTTCCTGG
>CANHSD010000225.1 GCA_947463105.1 Chitinophagaceae bacterium | reverse complement strand
ATGGTGTCAAAGCCAGGGGATTTGCAGGTACGGATAATGGATACGGCTATGGATACAAGTATGGCTACGGAAGAGACAAGTCAATAGGCAGATAATTAAGGGTAAGGCCAAGCGTAAAGTCAATTGTCAACTGGTTAAGCTGAATGTTCAATGTGGGTGAACACGGCGAAGCCGTATAATCAACCCAGACTTCAAAGCGTCATCAATATTTTTTGAAACTTTTAATCTCATAGGCATGAAAAACAACTGGTACGTCCTTTACACCAAGTCACGATGCGAAAAGAAAGTTGCCGATTTTCTCTCAAAAAGAAATGTTGAGAATTATTGTCCACTCAACAGGGTATATAGGCAATGGTCTGACAGAAAAAAAATGGTTACAGCGCCGTTGTTCAACTCTTATGTCTTCATTCATGCATGTGAAGAGGAATTGAATTCCATAAAAAAGCTCACCAATAATATTGTAAATGTTGTTTATTGGTTGGGTAAGCCTGCCATCATCAGAAATGAGGAAATCGAGCAAATCAGGTATTTTCTCAATGAGTACTCAAATATCACAATTGAGAAGCAGCCGGTTCGCATGAATGAGATGGTTAGGATCATTAAAGGGCCATTCAGCAATCTTGAGGGAACAGTAGCTGCAATCAAGAATAATATGCTTGTTTTGTCCCTGCCAACGTTGGGGTATAAGATGATGGCGGAGGTCAGTGCTTCCAATATCGAAGTATTGCACCATGGGTTTAGTCAAGAAATTGACTATGCATCCAGGAGCAAAAGTATACCAGTTCTCAACTGATTTCAATTTACCATTCGATTGTTAGATCATGAAGATGACAGCCCGTAATATATTGACCTATCTGTATGCTAACTATTTGTTGATGCGTGGCGATGTGCAAAAAGCCATTACCCGTTTGAAAAATGGGCAATATATTCTATCCATCTATTTTCATGATCCATCCAAGCCGCTGTTCGGCAAATGCATGAAATGGCTCAACCAGCAAGGAATATTTTTTATTGACTTGAATACAGTACATGAAATTGCGCTGGGGAACATCCCTTTTCCCAAAGGTGCAGTATTGCTAACCGTTGATGATGGCTGGAAGACAAACAAAACAAACATTGTAGAGCTGGCACATCAACAAAATATTCCTGTAGCAATTTTTGTAACCACCGAACCCGTTTTGGCTGGAAACGGATATTGGTGGTCTTATGTCAAACTTGCAAATAAGGCAGGATATATGAGCATGAATCCCGAACAGGTAAAATTGATGGAAAATAAGTCGAGGATGGAAATGCTTGCGAAATTAAAAGACAGGTTCTGTGTGGGACGGGAAGCGATGACAGTCGATGAACTCCAGGAGATAGAAAAGACCGGAAGAGTGATGATTGGAAGCCATACTGTAACACATCCAATTCTGCCAAGGTGTACAGATGAAGAGGTTTATTTAGAGATAAGCCATTCCAAAAAACAGTTGGAGGATATACTCCAGCATAAGATCAATGGTTTTGCCTATCCCAATGGTGATTTTAGCGAAAGGGAAGTTGACATGGTTGAACGCGCAGGATATCGTTTGGCATTTACAACCAAGCCTTCTTATTTGACAGCAGAAAATATCAAGCAAAAATATATGCTGCCCAGATTTGAAGTCTTGAAGGATGTTTCTTTTGCCGAAAACATTTGCAGAATGAGTGGAGTCTGGTTTAAGAAAAATAACGCATAGCACATGACTTCTACAATCATCATGTTTTTAGCTGTGGCGGTTCTCATGCTCTTCTTTTATGCCATGTTGTTTATAAAAGAGGATAACAACAAGACGTATCTTAAATTTGTCTTTATCGCTTATCCCTTTTTGGGTATAGATCTTTTGCCAAGCGTCATTTCTACAACGCTATTTGTATTTATTACGTATGCATTTTTTTTATTTTTCTATAAACGTTCCCCAATAAAATATGCTGGTTCTTCTTCATATCTATTGTTGTTCCTCTTTTTATTATCATCAATAGGCATTGGTCTTTTTTTGTCACCTGATTTATCCAAAGACACCATGACTGATTTCGTACAGCTTTTGGCTGTTTTCTTTTTCGCCAAGGTTTTGATTGATGAAGTTCAACTTGACGTTGGTTTTCGAACATCTATTTTCAATTGCATGAAAATCACTTTGATATTTTCATTTCTCTTTTTGGCACTGCAATTTATTGTCGGTCCTTCCTTTTCATTTGCTAAAACCCAGAACATAAATGTAGCCGGCGGGATGACAATCCGGTACCCAAGTTTTTTCCAGGACCCACAAAAATATGCCCAATATCTTTCTGCTTCTAGTTTCCTGATGTTGTTGCTACCAGGAAAAATTTATGGAAAGACTTCTCAGCTTGGCTTACTGCTTTGTGCTCTTTCAATGATTGCTCTTCTTTTTACAGGTGGGCGGGCAGGTTTGGGCGGTTGGTTAATTGGGTTATTGATTGTTATTGTTCTGGGAAATGCACAGTACAGGATGGCAATCATTTCTGTAGCAATTCTCGTGTCGATTTTTATTTATAATTTTTCTGATACCATTCCGATATTCAATAGAGCAGATCTGGCTGATTCTTATGAATTTCGATATGCCATTTGGCAGGATGCCTTTGCCATATTTTTAGACCATCCATTTTTTGGCATCGGTATGGGAAACTATGCCAATTACGTTTCGATTCATAATCCAGATCAGTATTGGATCAGCGACAATGATGTTACATTCTTTGATCACCCAGAGAGTGGCTACCTTAAACTCCTTACTGAGTTTGGACTGATTGGATTTCTCGCTGTGATGTTTTTTATCATAAAGCCAATCTATACTGGGATCGTATTGTATTTCAAAACAAAAGACTTAAGCCTGCTCATCTTGGTTTCTGCCCTTTTTACCTGGTTGATTGGTTTTTATACTGTTTATTCATTCGGAGATATCAGAATCAAGATATTAATTATTTCAATTGTTTGTATGCTTATTGCATCCTCGAAGAATACTCTTCAAACAGATAAAACAACAGACATTGTTTAAATTCTTTACATTGTTCTCGGGCAGACTTGTAGGAAATTCATTTTGGGCTATTCTGTCCAGTGTTTTTCAGAGTATAGTTTTTAGTTTATTTTTTATTGTCATAGCCCGAAGATATAGTTCGTCTGATTTTTCCAGCTATATTATTGCCAATACATTATACGGAATGGTCCTGTCATTCTCGTCCCTGGGGCTTTCGCAATGGTTTATAAGAGAAATCAAGCAACATGATTTTGAGGGAGAAATTATTTCCAGGTTTTTTAAGATTCAGCTGCTTGCCGGTGCCGTCTTCTACCTTATCAATGTTTTGCTTTCATTTACATTGTACAGTTCAGATCTGGTGAGGAACATTTCACTTTTGTTGGGCATCAACATCATCTTTGATAACATCATTTATGTTTTTAAAACAATCAATATATCAAGGTATGAACAAAAAAGATCATTCGTGCTTACCTCACTGGAGGCTTTTGTAAAACTCGTATTGGCGGCTTTTGTAGTTTATCTTGATATCAGCATATTTTCTCTGATTGCTATACTTGTCATTTTTCGTGGTTTTACACTATACTTTTTTTTCAGGTTTGGCCTGTCTGATAATTTCCATATAGCGCATTTTTGGAAAGGATCCTTACGCCTTAGAGAGATTGGCTTTATCCTGAAAAAAAATATTTATTTTGTTGTCATTGGCAGTGTTTCAGTTGTTTATTGGTCAACCGGCAGTTTGCTTGTTTCAAAATTACTTCTATTGGATAGGGTTGCAGATTATGAGATTTCATTTAAATTATTTTCGATGGCAGAGATTATACCTGTTATGGTTTCCGCTTCGGTCTTCCCTATTTTGGTTGAAAAGGGGAAAGCAGATATAGATGAAAGAAACCGTTTTTTCAGAAAAGTTTTTCTCATATATGCAATGTATGGCTTGCTTGCTTTCACTTTCGTTTACTCTTATGCAGCATTATTGATTCCTTTTTTGTTTGGTGCTAAGTACATCCATACAGTTTCTAATTGTATTCAAATGTTTTGGACAATTATTGTTTTTCCCACTGCTTTGCTCCAAGCAAACCTCCTGGTTGCCATGCACATGGAAAAAACAGATATGTGGTTGAATCTATTAAGCCTTGCATTAAATTTTATCATTGCTTTTTTTGGACTTACCATCTTTCAAGACATCGCTGTGGTTAATTATGCGATTTTTATTTCATTTCTTTTCTTTCATATTTCACAGGATATCATATTAATCCAATACGGAGTTCATAAACAGTCAGACGCCCTTTTCTTTTATACTTCATCTGCGCTTTTGCTTCTGGTGTATCATTTTTTATCTGCGTATTTTTCTACTATATTTTTCTTTTTTCTCTTCTGGCTAATTTTTGCCCTTGTCTCACTTGTGTATACAAAAACATTTCTTAGAGATAAGGCTATTGCTGCATAGTTTCTGTTCTTTACCTCTTTACCATTTATATAATATCACTGATCATGGCGAGACCTCGCGTACTGTACTATGTTCATACCTATTTCCTTGATAGCTGTCTTGAAACACTGCAGTCCATCAAGAATCATGTTGATATCCACTTGCTGATAGAAGTTTCCCCGGATTCCCGAAAAAGTACTGTTTTTGAATTGTCAGACACAAAACAATACAAACGGCTGGAAAAATTGAAACAGGTCTTATCTCCTGAATTATGGCAACTCTTT
>CANHSD010000224.1 GCA_947463105.1 Chitinophagaceae bacterium | reverse complement strand
GCAGACATTGTTTATTCTGCCAATGTGGTGATGTGGAAGTCCGTTGATGGAGGAAAAAACTGGAAGGGCATTAAAGGGGCACCCGGTGGTGATGACTATCATCGCATCTGGATCAATCCCAATCATTCCAATATCATGGCTTTGGGTGTTGACCAGGGTGGAGTAGTAACTGTCAATGGTGGGGAAACCTGGTCTTCTTGGTACAATCAAGCTACAGCACAGTTTTACCATGTCAGTACAGACAATGCTTTCCCTTACAATGTTTATGGCGGGCAGCAGGAAAGTGGTTCAGTAGGAATTGCTTCCAGGTCAAATGATGGAAGCATAAGCTTCAGGGAATGGCACCCTGTGGGTGTGGAGGAGTACGGTTATGTGGCACCAGATCCATTGGATCCGAACATCATTTACGGGGGTAAGATCACAAGGTTTGACAAACGTACAGGACAGGTGCAGAACATATCACCTGAACCCGTTAGGAGCGGGAAGGTCCGCTTCATTCGCACGGCCCCCGTCATCTTTTCACCTGCCGACAACAAGACCCTGTTTTTTGCAGGAAATGTCATTTTCAAAACCACCAATGGTGGGCAAAGCTGGCAAACCATCAGCCCTGACCTTACCCGTGAAACATATGATGTGCCAGCAAGTGTTGGCATTTTCAGTACAGACAAGATGAAAACCATGCCCCGAAGGGGAGTGGTCTATGCATTGGCTCCTTCTCATAAAAACATCAATACATTGTGGGCAGGTACGGATGATGGGTTGGTTCATATCACCGTTGATGGTGGCTTGCATTGGAAGGATATTACTCCAGTTGGCGTGACATCATGGAGCAAGGTTTCACAGATTGATGCAGGGCATTTTGATGACCTTACTGCCTATGTTGCTGTCAACAGGATCCGCTGTGATGATATGCGTCCGCATGTTTACAAAACACATGATGGTGGAAAAACCTGGAAAGAAATTGTAAATGGATTGCCCAATGAACCCGTCAATACTGTCAGGGAAGACCCTCGGGTAAAGGGGCTGCTTTTCGCTGGCACTGAAAATGCAGTGTTTGTTTCTTTTGATGATGGAGAACACTGGCAATCGCTCCGCATGAACATGCCGAGTACTTCCATCCGTGACCTGGTCATCAAGGATGATGATATTGTCCTTGGCACCCATGGAAGGAGTTTCTGGATCATGGATAACATCACCCCCTTGCGTCAAATTGCACAACAACGGGTTGCTGGTCCTGTTGTGCTTTTTAAACCCCAACAGGCGGTCCGTGTGCGTTGGAACATGAATACAGACACGCCTTTGCCGCCTGAGGAACCCGCCGGAGAGAATCCTCCTGATGGAGCGCTTATCGACATCTTCCTGAAAGATGATGCCCAAACAGCATTGGTGGTGGAAATCCTTAACGCCCAGGGGAAGATCATCAGAACATACAGCAGCAAGGATACCCTTTATCAGGTTCCTCCGGTAAACGTACCTGACTATTGGATCAAGCCACAACAAATCCTCTCAAACAAATCTGGGACGCAGCGTTTTTCTTGGGACATGCGTTATCAGCCGCTGAACGAACCAGCATCTTTTCCCATCGCAGCTGTAAAAGGGAACACGACGCCTGATCCCACTTCACCTTGGGTGATGCCTGGGCAATATACTGTTAGAATGAAAGTGAATGGGCAGCAGTTTGAACAGCCTTTGAAAGTAGTGATGGATCCGAGGGTAAAGACAACAGTGAAAGACCTTCAAAGGCAGCATGATCTTTCTGTTATTTGTTATGAAGGCCGGAAGGTCACGGCTGAAAGCAATCCGGCATTGAGCAGGAAATTTGCAACGCTGTTTGACATACTTGATCAAACTGAAATGGCACCCACAACGCAAACGGAAGCGGCAGTCTGGGGTGCAAAAAAAGAATTGGACAAGTAGACCAGGGCTGGTTATCCAATAAACCAAAGCCTTTAGGCCAGGGCTGGTTATCCAATAAACCAAAGCCTTTTGGTCATCAGGGGCTCAGATTTTTTTGGCAAATTTCTGTGCTTTCAATGCCAGCTCTGTTGCCAGAAAGCAATGCGCCTGTGGCATGGCCGTTTCTGTTCTGTTGATGACATCATCCACAAACTGTTTGCCAAAAGGAAGTGGCTCGTTGTTGCAATCAAGGTAGGTGGTCTCCTTGTTGTTGGCCATGTAAAGGTGATTGCCTGATCCGTATCGCGCGATGTCTATGTTTTTCCTGATCTCAATAAATCCATCCGTTCCAAGAATGGTCAGCCTTCCATCGCCCCAGGTTTTCAAGCCATCGGGAGTAAACCAGTCTACCCTGATGTATCCCGCGCCGCCATTGCCTTTCAGCATGACATCGCCAAAGTCCTCAAATTGGGGATATTGCTTGTTGTTGACATTGCCTGTTTGGGAAGCAACCACCTCTGCTGCCGTAGAGCCTGTGAAAAACAGGAATTGGTCGAACTGGTGAGATCCGATATCGCAGATGATGCCGCCATATCTTTTCTTGTCAAAGAACCATTCAGGCCTGCTTTTGGGACTCATGCGATGCGGTCCAAGACCAATGGTTTGCACCACTTTCCCGATGGCCCCTGCTTTGATGAGTTCTCCAGCCTTGACCGTGGCCTTGTTTTCAAATCGCTCGCTGAACATGATGGAATAGATGCGCTTGGTTTCCTTCTGCACTTTCCGTACTTCTGCCAACTGCTCCAGTGTAGTGATGCCTGGCTTATCAACCAAGTAATCTTTTCCATGTTTCATCACCTCAACACCCAAGGGCCCCCTTTCGTCAGGGATGCCCGAACTGAGGATTACCTGGATGGAATTGTCTTCCAATATTTCTTTGGCACTGGAGGCCTGTTTTACCTGCGGATAAGCTTTTACAAATGCTGCCAGAAGCGCCGGCTCTTTTGCATAAACCGCTACGAGTTCTCCGCCGCCTTTGATCACAGCATTGCACATCCCATAGATATGGCTGTGGTTGATGTTGATGACCGAAAACCGGATGCGGGTTTCCACTGGCTGTGTCATTTCTTGTTGTTCGGTAAACGAAGAAAGCATCATCAGGCCACTTGCTGCGGCAGTGCTTTTGAGGAATTCGCGTCTTTGGGGCATAATATGAGTTGAATTTACCAGCCGAAGGCTGGGGGGTTGAAGGAAAGAAATCGTTCTCGTAAATTAATGAATTTATGTGTTGATAGTTTACTAATTTCATGTGTCGAGTTCTTAATCCCGTGTTGATGAATCTGTAGCGAAAAAAATTCGACGTTTCTGCTTATTCGATCAACGAAAAAAAACAAACCTGTCAACCCCCTAAACCTTCCTCAACAAGACTTCAACCTCCCTCAACCTCTCTAACATGAATACCCGTCGCAACTTTCTACAAAAAGCATCTTTCGGATTTGCAGCAGCAGCCGGACTCCCAGCAATTGGATCAGCAATGAACAACATTGGTAATGATAATGCTCTTGAGGGTGGTGTGAGCTTGCCCCTGGGTTTTGCAGGCTATTCATTTGTGAAGTTTGACCTGGACAAATCCATTGCCATGATGAAACGCCTTGCCGTGGACCAGTTGTCCATCAAAGAGTTTCACCTTCCTTTGAATTCGAGCCAGGAAACCATTGATGCTGTGAAGAAAAAACTGAGTGATGCAGGCATCAAGCCTTACACTGTTGGAGTGATCTACATGAGAAGCAAGGAAGCCGTTGACCAGGCATTTGCCTATGCGCAGAAAGTGGGCGTAAACATGATTGTTGGTGTTCCCAATCCTGAATTGCTCGCATACACCGAAGAAAAAGTAAAAGAGACCAATATCCGCATGGCCATCCATAACCATGGCCCTGAAGACAAGCTCTATCCGAGCCCCAAAGACATTTATGACAGGATAAAAGACATGGATGTGCGGATGGGACTTTGTGTTGACATCGGCCATACCCTCCGTGCTGGCGTACTGCCTGAAAAAGTGGTGGTGGAATACAAGGACAGGGTTTTTGACCTGCACATCAAGGATGTGACCGCAATGGCAAAAGACGCCAAGGTTGCAGAAGTGGGAAGAGGTGCCATCAATTTCCCGGCCTTCGTAAAAGCATTGAAAAAAATCAAATATGCTGGTGTTTGCAGCATTGAATATGAAAAAGACATGAGCGATCCATTGGTGGGCATGGCAGAATCTGTTGGCTTTTTCAGGGGTGTACTCAAGGCATAATTGATGTCCTTTATTGCACTAATTTCGTGCAATGACAAAAATCAAATGTGTGTTCCTTTTCTTGTGTTTTGGGACAATGGTCATGGCACAAGAAAAGCAGCGCGACAGCATTCGCAAACAAATGGCCTATGCTGACACCGTCCCCCCAAAACTATCCCTCACTGAAATTGTGGTGAAGGGCAAGAAGCCCCCCGTTTCTTTCAAAATCGATCGGCAGGTATTTCGTGCAGCCGAATACGCCAATGCTGCCAATGGCAATGCCATCGACCTCATCAAAAATCTTCCGGCTGTAACTGTCAATGGACAGGGCGAAATCAATGTCCGTGGCTCCGGCAGTTTTCAGGTCCTTGTCAACGGTCGTCCAACACAGGGAGATCCTGCATTTGTATTGTCCCAAATTCCTGCATCATCCATTGAAAGCATCGAGATGATCAGCAGCCCGGGTGCAAGCTTCGATGCAGACGGGAAAAGCGGCGTGATGAACATCATCACAAAATCGGCTCCAGAAAAAGGATTGATGGTACAGTCTAATATGAT
>CANHSD010000223.1 GCA_947463105.1 Chitinophagaceae bacterium | reverse complement strand
TCCAATGCATATTCTGGAAAGGATGAGGGACAAAACATTGATCTTGGAATGAAGGTTTCAAAGCGTCATTATATCATGCTCAGACCTTCCATTATTATCATCTATGATGAGCTGGAAGCAGACCATCCGGCAGCCTGGAGTTGGTTGTTGCATAACGACAACAAAATGAACATTGATCCTTTGAAGAAAACCATCTTGGCTAGGAATGAACTCGTTCAGGCCCAGGTAACCTTGTTTTCATCATCGAAGATTGATTTCACATTGACAGATCAGTTTTCAGTGCCTGTAGACAATTGGACGAAAAAGGTAAATGAAGATGGTGATACCATTAATTTTAAAAACCAGTGGCATTTCAATGGCGTATCTACAGAGAAAAAAGAGAAGATGCGCTATCTCGCCATCATCCAGGTAAAACCAGATGGCAGTTTTGAACCGTTGATTACCAACAAGGTCAATGAGGATATTGCAATTGGAGATTGGCATGTATCAGCTGAAATGAATACAGCCAAGCCAGCTTTGATCAAGGCCTGGAATCGAAACCAATCAGCTGTGCTGGTTTCATCGGGGAATATTGTAAGCCAAGGAAAAACCTTTTCCGGAAAAGAACCTGCCAGTTCAAAATTACTGGAGATCATCAATGGAAAGCCAATGTTTAAAGAAGTGAAAGATGAAATTCCTGATTCCATCAAAAGATTGATGCTGATGAATCAACACAGTGACAGTATTAAAAACAATTGAGCCAATGATGAAGAGAACAAGATTGATATTTTGGAAAAGAATAATGCTCAGCTGTTTAGCAATTGGATTATTGGGAATATCCGCATTCAACTATTTTGCTGATGCACCAAAATCCTCCAAACCCAATTTCATTCTGATTTTGACAGATGACCAGGGCTGGACCAGCACTTCACAATTGATGGATGATCGTATGCCCAACTCAAAAAGTGATTATTATCAAACCCCTCAATTGGAGCGATTTGCTTCGAAAGGCATGCGATTCTCCAATGGATATGCGCCTTGTGCGCTGTGTTGTCCAACCAGAAGGAGCATTCAGTTTGGTCAGACCCCAGCCAGACAGGGAGATGCAGCTTTCAAGGAAAACTATCATCCTGATTTTAAAAAAGTTGCTGCCATTCCTTCAGTTTTGAAATCAATATCTCCTGCATACAAAGCTGCACATTTTGGGAAATGGGATCTTCGTGCAGATATTTTTCCTGAGGATTTGGGATATGATGAAAGCGATGGCAATACTGGAAACAGGAATGGAGACATGAATTCAACCAAAGAAAGCAAATGGACAGATTTGTTCTTGAACAGCGATCCCAAAAGAATAGAAACCATTACTGATAGGGCATTGAACTTTATGGGCCGACAGGTAAAAGCTGGGCATCCCTTTTATCTGCAAGTATCCCATTATGCAACGCATGTTGACTATCAGGCAAAAGAGGCAACCCATAAAAAATACCAGCAAAAAGCAAAAGGTAAAATTCACCAGAATGACAAATACGCAGCCATGTTGGAAGATTTGGATGCAGGGATAGGAAAAATATTAGATAAAATTGAGGCATTGGGAATTGGAGACAATACCTACGTTATTTTGATGGCAGACAATGGTGCTGTTGAAGCCGTACCTCCGATAAAGAACAAATTTGATCATCCCTCAACACTTTCTTTCAAGACCAACAATTATCCACTGAGGGGTGGTAAATGGACCTTGTATGAAGGAGGCATTCGCGTTCCGTTCATGGTGATAGGCCCTGGCGTCAAAGGGGGCAGTCAAACCAATATACCTGTAACCGGATGGGATATTTTGCCAACCCTCAGTGATTTGGCTGGTAATCGAGGTCCCTTGCCTCCTAATCTTGATGGTGTAAGTTTTAAGCCATTGTTGCTTGAATCAGACCGGGGAACAGCAACAAGAAAAGATGACGGATTGATATTTCATTATTTTGGAAAATCACATTCATCCATTCGTATGGGAGATTACAAGCTGATCAAGTTTTGGAATTTGAAAAAGTTGGAACTCTATAACCTGAGAGAAGATTTGGGTGAATTGAATGATCTTTCAGGTTCGGATCCGCAAAGGACAAAAGAGATGGAAGCCAGATTGGTAGCATACATGGAAAAAGTACATGCAGAGCCATTGTATCCTCCAAAGAGCAAACCGAAAAAGTCAGATGATGATGATTCACAGGATTAATTAGTATAAACGCAATCAAGAAGAAATGAAAAATATGTTTAAAGTAGTATTAAATCCGGTTTTCTTGTTTTTTATCATCCCATTTGCTCAAGCCCAACAAACCAATAAGCTTTGGTTGGACGATCTTGTGATTCAAACCTATTCAGAAGGGATTCCTGGTGTCAATGCAAAAATGAATGGGGGCGGTGACAGCATCAGGATTGCTGGTAAAGTATTTAAACGCGGCATTGGTGTTCAGGCCACCAGTATTCTTTCATTTTATCTAAAGGGCAATGCTACTGAATTTTCAGCTGCAGTTGGCGTAGATGATCAGGGAAATCAATTTCTGCCACACCAGTTTTATTTGGTGGCCGATGGCAAGGTTTTGTTTGCCAGTGGCGACATGAAATATGGCGACAAGCCAAAATTATTTACGGTCGATCTCAGGGGCATTCAACGCATGGGATTGCTGGTGAAGGTGAGTGACCAGGGGTATACCAAAGTATATTCAAATTTTGCTGATGCACAGATCACCATGATAGGCGACACAAAGCCTTTGAATACACCCAATGATGGTGAAAAATATATCCTGACACCAGCATCAAAACCTTCACCTAGAATCAATACAGCACCCGTTTTTGGTGTAACACCCGGAAACCCATTTTTATTCACCATTGTTGCAACTGGTGAAAAACCAATGCAGTTCTCTGCTGATGGATTGCCCAAAGGATTGACCCTGGATCCCAAAACAGGAATCATCACAGGAAAATTGATAGAGAAAGGCAATCATGAGGTTGTTTTAAAAGCCCAAAATCAATTGGGGAAAGCCCAAAAATCATTGGTCATCAAAGTTGGCGATACCATTTCCCTGACACCACCCATGGGCTGGAATGGCTGGAATTCCTGGGCTCGGCAGATTGATGGAGGCAAGGTAATTGCCTCTGCTAAAGCCATGGTGAACATGGGATTGAAGGACCATGGATGGAATTACGTAAACATTGATGATGCCTGGCAAGGAAACCGGGGTGGTAAATACAACGCCATGCAAGCCAATGAAAAGTTTCCCAACTTCAAGGGCATGATTGATGAAATACATGGAATGGGGTTAAAGCTTGGGGTGTATTCAACCCCTTGGATCACCAGCTATGCTGGTTATATCGGCGGTTCATCCAATTTCGAAAATGGCGCTTTTCCAGATTCCGTCAAAAACAACAAACGGTCCTTTCGGTATATTGGAAAATACCGTTTTGAAAAAGAAGATGCCCTGCAAATGGCAGATTGGGGTGTAGATTTTCTGAAATATGATTGGCGGCTTGAAGTGCCATCTGCCGAAAGGATGTCAATCGCATTAAAACAATCAGGCCGTGACATCATTTATAGTTTGTCAAATTCTGCTCCTTTCAGTGATGTAAAAGATTGGGCCAGGATTTCCAACATGTACAGGACGGGGCCAGATATTCGAGACAGCTGGCATGGATTGTACCGCTGTACCTTTACCCTTGATAAATGGGGCCCTTATGGCGGTCCTGGGCATTGGAATGATCCTGACATGATGATTCTTGGAAATGTAACCACAGGAACTGACATGCACCCAACCAGGCTCACGCCAGATGAGCAATACAGCCATATCAGTTTATTTGCTTTGTTGTCTGCACCCTTGTTGATTGGCTGCCCCATTGAACAACTTGACGCCTTTACATTGAATTTGTTGACCAATGATGAAGTGATTGACATTGATCAGGACCCTTTGGGAAAATCTGCCAGGTTGATTGAAGATGAAGGCGGTGTCCAAACCTGGTTGAAACCCATGCAAGATGGGTCATATGCCGTTGGCTTTTTCAACACAGATGATTATGGTCAACTTCCTCAAACTTTTTTCCGTTGGGGAACGGAGAAACCCAAGAATTACAATGTTGCCTTTGCAAAGCTTGGTTTGAAGGGAAAATGGCGTGTTCAGGATGTTTGGCGTCAAAAAAATCTGGGGGTAGTGGAATCATCATTCACATCCATCATTCCACACCATGGCGTGATGATGTACAGGCTTTATCCAATCAAATAAACATCATACCATGAATAAAAGTGTATTGTTTAGTACGTTGATCATTTTATTTTCTGTTCAGTCATTTTCACAACAAAATATCCCTTCGCTATTGACCGCTAAAAATGGCAATACCATTGCTTCCAGCAAACAATGGGAAAAGCTCAGGCGGCCTGAAATCCTGGCCATGGTGGAAACCGAAATGTACGGAATCGTTCCAGGAGAGTTGAAAATATCCGACATCACCCTGCTCGATCAGGATGATCAAGCCATCAATGGAAAGGCCATCCGCAAACAGGTAAAGTTGACCTTTCGTGGAAACCAAAAAGAGTTGAGTGTTGAACTCTTGATGTACCTGCCCAAGGGTAAAAAAACATACCCAACATTTTTGGGATATAATTTCAGCGGAAACCATACCGTTTACGGCGATACAGCCATTCATATCGCCAAAGAATGGAATGGTGCGGCAAAACCCCGGGGAGTTGAAACTGTCAATTGGGAAGTGGAAAGATTGATCAAT
>CANHSD010000222.1 GCA_947463105.1 Chitinophagaceae bacterium | reverse complement strand
TACAACGGATTTGCAGTGATGGCTGGTGTAAAGATTGTCCCGATTACTTCTCACATAGAAAACGGGTTTGCCCTTCCTCCCATCGCTGAATTTGAAAATCGCATCACCCCCAAAACAAAAGCAATTCTCATCTGCAATCCGAACAACCCTACCGGCTACCTCTACAGCAAGGAAGAGATGGAACAATTGGAAGACATTTGCCTGAGGCATCAACTCTTCCTGTTCTCTGATGAGGCATACAGGGAGTTTTGTTATGAAGGGACCTATACCAGTGCAATGCAACTGGCAAAAATACAAGAGCAGGTCATTCTCATGGACACCATCTCCAAACGATACTCAGCCTGTGGTGCACGGATAGGTGCATTCATCACCAAAAACAAGGAAGTTTACCAGGCCGCCATGAAGTTTGCACAGGCTAGACTGAGCCCTCCAGGCTTGGCCCAGATTCTTGGGGAAGCTGCAGTGGAGCTTCCAGATGCTTATTTTGACGAACCCAAGGCTGCCTATTTATCCCGCAGAAATTTATTGGTCAAGAGACTGAATGCCATTCCAGGCGTTTTCTGCCCTACACCCGGCGGTGCATTTTATGTCATTGCCAGGCTGCCCATCGATGATGGTGACCGCTTCTGCCAATGGCTGCTTGAATCATTTTCCTACAACAACCAAACGGTCATGATGGCCCCTGCAAGCGGATTCTACGAGACAAAAGGTTTGGGGAAAAACGAGGTCAGGCTTGCGTATGTTATCAACAATGAAGACATTGACGAGGCCATGGATTGCCTGGAAGAGGCCCTGAAAATATATCCTGGCAGAACAAACTGATCAGAAGCGGTTGATGAGAAAAACCCCTCCAATCACCATGGCTGAGCCGTACAAGGTATACCCATGAATGGTTTCACCGAGCACGAAAACAGATAGTATCATCGCAAAAATTGGAATCAGGTTATTGAAAGCGGAGGTCTTAACAGGACCAATCTTTTGAATACCCTCATAATACCAAACAAAGCCCAGGACTGAACCACAAATGCCCAGATAAGCCAGGGCCAGCCATACGGACAAATCCACCTTGGCGGGATAGGTCTCAAAAGGGACAAAGAATAGTATCATCAAAAAACCCAGGAGAATGGCCCAGGTAGAAGCTTGTAAAGGGGTGGTTGTCTTGAGTGCATCCTTTGCAAAATAGGTATAAAGAGCCCAGGAGATGGGGCATCCAAGCATGAATGCATCTCCCCAGGTAAAGGTGGTGAACAGTGAAAAAATATCACCCCTTGCAATAACAATCGCGGTTCCTGCCAAAGAAAGGAGGACTCCTGCAATGCGTATGCGATTGATGCGTTCTTTACCGAACAGGGATGAGATCAACATGACCAGTACCGGGTTCAATGCAACGATAAGCGATCCATGGCTGGCGGGCACCCGCTTCATTCCGTTGAAAAAGAAAAAACTGTAAGCAAAAATTCCCGTGCTTCCCAACACCAGCAATTGCAGAAACTGTTTTTTGTTGATGCGCAAGGCGGATTTATCTTTCATCAACATCAATGGTATCATGAAGAGAAGCGCAAAGGCATAGCGGAACGATGCACCCGTAAATGGTTCAAATACCTGCGATGCCATTTTGGTGGCAATGAAAGTGCCGCCCCACATGATCGCTACAAGAATCAGCTTGATATAAATCACTGCGCGAAGGTAGGCTTTTTAAAGAGCCTTAGCAATCAATCATGGCTTTCACCACCTTGTTGGACGGGTCTGAAAGTTGAGGGAAGCCAGTCAACACATCATCAAACAAGAGTCGATGGGTAATCATGGGCAAGGGATCGATCTGATCATTTGCAATGGCAGCCATGACATGACTGAAATCGGCCTTGGTTGCATTGCGGCTGCTCATCAGTGTTGCTTCGCGCTTGTGAAAAGCTGGATGGCTAAATGAAATCTCACCCAGCTGTAACCCTACAAGAATGTATTTACCTCCATGAGCCATGTAATCAAATGCATTGTTGATGGCCTTTTGATTTCCGGTTGCATCAATGACAACGCTGGGCATGTCTCCTGATGTAAACGCCTTCAACATGGTCATGGCATCCTGTTGCAAAGGATTGATGGTATCAGAAACAGCAAAATGGTTTCGACAGAACTCAAGCCTGTCTTCATTGGTATCCATCAACACCACTTCGGCGCCAGCCAATTGAGCAAACAATACCAACCCAATTCCTATAGGACCTGCGCCAACGACCAATATTTTTTCACCTGGTTTAATCTCGGCTCGGGTTACCGCATGGGCACCAATGGCCAGCGGCTCTACCAAGGCCAGCTGGTCTAAGGAGAGTCCTCCACTTTTTACCAGCGCATAGGAAGGCACGGAAACATAGGCAGCCATTCCACCATCAATATGCACGCCAAAAACCTTAATGTCTGCGCAGCAATTGGGCTTGCCATTTCTGCAGGCAATACAGTTGCCACAATAGAAATAAGGAACAATGGTCAGGGCCTCTCCTTTTTCAAAACCTGCAGCATCCCCTTCAACAAATTCAGCTGCCAGCTCATGGCCCAATACCCTTGGGTAACTGAAGAAAGGCTGGTTGCCTGCATAGGCATGGAGATCTGTTCCGCAAACACCGATTCGCTTGATCTGAATGATGGAAAATCCAGGCGCGGGTGCAGGCATTTCTTTTTCAATCAACCCAAAAATTCCTGGTGTTTGACACGCAATAACTTTCATTGTTTTCTTTGAGCAACCAAATTAATGAAAACTCTTGCATTTATCGGCCGATGCATTAAATTGTAACTGAAAAAAAAGCATATGCAAGCATCCATCTATCCGGAATTCAATACAAAACGATTGGCCTCATTGGATTTCATGAGAGGGCTCATCATGTGTTTATTGGCTTTGGAAGCTGCAGGGCTTTATGATGTGCTGCAAGATGTAACAAAAGATCATTGGCTTTCCGGACTCATCATCCAGTTTCACCATCACCCATGGAATGGCCTTCGGTTCTGGGACCTGATTCAACCAGGATTCATGTTCATCGCAGGAACTGCTATGGCTTATTCCATTGAAGGAATGAAGTCGAAAGCATTGGCTTATCGAAAGCGGACAAGTAAAATTCTGAAGCGGTGTGGATGGTTGTTTTTTTGGGGTGTGCTGATCTATGCGGTAAAAAAAGATGGACTTGCGTTTGAATTATGGAATGTACTCACGCAGCTTTCCTTCACTATCGCCATTGCCTATTTTATCTTTGAGTGGAATTTCAAAAGCCAGCTATTGTTCAGCATTGGCTTGCTCTTGCTGACCGAGATCCTGTATCGATTCATGGATATTCCTGGGTATAACCAAACATATGTGAATCACTACAATTTTGGAAACTTTGTAGACATGTTGCTCATGGGGAAAACCAGCCGTGGGGGATGGGTAGCCATCAATTGTATCCCCACTGCAGTGCATACCATAGCAGGAGCATTGGTGGGAAAATTTCTGATGAGCAATCAACCAGCAAAGACAAAACAATTGTTGATCTGGGGTATAGCAACACTCGTCATTGGCTATGGGATGGATCTGACAAACATTACACCCATTATCAAACGCATTGCCACTTCCTCTTTCACCATTGTTTCCTTGGGCTGGTGCCTGTTGGGCCTTGCTGCCTGCTATTTTTATATTGACGTAAAAGGAAACAAAAAGGGATTGAGTTTTTTTAGTGTATTGGGCATGAATTCAATTTTCATCTACCTTTTCTTTGAAATCGTGGGAGGAAAATGGTTCAACGGATATATTTCCACCATAGCGGAAGGTCTACTCCACCGCTTCATCGCAGACAATGGCATTGGCATCATCAGCAGCATAACCATTTTTTTTATTGAATGGAAGCTTTGTGAGTTCCTTTACAAAAAGAAAATATTTTTCAGGCTTTGAGGTTAATTCAATTGAGCCAGGATGTTTTCTATGCGCAAAGACAACTCCTTTCTTTCCCGGTCTTTTTCACGGACAAAACTGTTGTCATTCATTTTGCCCAACACAGCCTCCATTTCCTTTTCATTGGCATAAACCATTTTTCTGAAAGGATTGGTCATGTCTTTTTCGCGCGACTGAACGATACCCTGAAAAACTATTTCATTCGTTGCCAGGTATCCCTTGAACAATGAGGAAAGCTTTGTTGCGGTAAGATCCTCCAATGAAATATTTTCAATTTCTAGCAAAGCAGCAACCGCATGTTGAAACAGATGCGCTGGACTGGAATCAGCAATGCCTTTATAAGCAAGATGAACAGCGTCCCAACTATTTAATTTGTTCAACTTTATTTCATCCAACAAAAGAGCAAGAGATGATGACGGAACAAGCTGTCCACCAATATTTACCCACTCTTCCCGCAATGGCAGCTTTGAGATGACAGTCAAACCAAATGGGCTGTTCAGCACATCTTCTTTACTGAACTTTGTTGCTATTTGACCAACTGCGTAATAGCGCACCATTTCCCTGAACGACGCATAGGCTTTTCTGGCCTTCAATACAACAACCTTTCTTTTGCTGTTTTCCAAGCCTTCGGCAAGGATTTCAAGTTCATCCAAAAGTTTATCATCATTAAAAAAAAGTTCCCTGCCCTTGGCTTTACACATATCATCAGTGGGGATTTCTGCCCCTGCATACCTGAAGTATGCCTTGCCAGCAAAGAGAGAGAGCAGTTCCAGTGCAGTAAAAATTTCGTTGACACTATCGGGTGCCAGACTTCTGTATTCCAATGCAAGTTCTTTGGTAGCCCTGGCATCACGGTCCTTGTATTTCCATTCGTTCCGCTGCAAAGCATAATGATTGTACTGGAACCAATAAGCGGGGAT
>CANHSD010000221.1 GCA_947463105.1 Chitinophagaceae bacterium | reverse complement strand
GACAATATCTTCAAGGAGAATGATATGTGTTTCTTTTTTGTCTGTCGGCAATTTGACAAACCGGCCAAGGGTTTTGGAGGGAATCTCAATCAGCGCATATTGCTGTTTGTATGCAGAGTTCTTTTTCTGCATCACCACGCCAAGATAAATACTCTTGTCCCGCAAGTAAGGGAGTTCTGGTAAACTCTCAATCATGAGGGGAATGATATTTGAACGAACTTCTTTCTCAAAAAAATCAATAACAAAGGACTTTTGGTCTCTTGTGAGTTGTTGATCATTCTTGATAAAAACCTTGTTTTTTTTCAATTCAGCCTGAATATTGGCCCAGATCCTGTCAAATTCACTTTGCTGTTTCAAGACAATATGAAGTAAATCAACCAAAATTTCAGAGACTGCATCTTCCATGTGTACATTGAGTTTGGTTTTGGCAGAATCAAATTCTGCCATCCTTTTCAATGTAGCGACACGTACACGAAAAAACTCATCCATGTTGTTGGAGAAAATCCCAAGGAAACGAATTCTTTGATTGATAGGAACAGTTGGGTCGTTCGCTTCCTGTAAAACCCTTGCGTTAAAACTCAGCCAACTGATATCCCGCTGTACAAAAGTCGACTTATTCGCCATGTGATAGTAATATTTGGTATTTATTCAGGTGAAAATTAAAACATTATAACACAAGTTGGTTGATTTGATTTTTGTTTACAGTAACTTAATACTGCATTAAAATCATGAGTAGGGTCATAGCCATAAGTTTTTTAATTTTTTTGGGGTTAATTTCATCCAATCCAGATTCCTATGCCGGTACGCATGATATTCGCTTTTCGTTTCTGGGAAAGGAGCATACCATTAAAAACCAGGAACTGCCGGGGGGATTTCCTACGAGCTACAACAAAACCAGCAACTTCCCCAACATGATAAAGCTGTTGGATGACTATTGCGCAGATATAATTCCCGAATTGTCAACCATCAGGAACAGGCTAAATTTATCAGATTGGCATTACTATCAACTGATCAGAAAGGTATCTCAACAGCTCGTACCCAAAGAGAAAGACTACTGGGGATATACCTATTGCAAATGGTTCTTTCTGGCCAGAAGTGGATTCAAGCCTTTGCTTTGCACCATCGACAATAAACTATTGCTTTACATCCAAAGCAATTCCTCCATTTACAATATTCCCATCAAAATCATAGATGAAAAGCAATATGTATGCATGAATTATCATGACTACAACCATGATATCCCCATTGAAAAAATTACGCCTCAACCCATTCAATCATCATTGGTTGAAAATGGTGATGAATTTAACTACATGATTTCCACCATGCCCGATTTACCTGAAGAAAGATATGTGAACAAAACCATTGAATTCAAATACAAAGGGGAGGTAGCAAAACATGACATAAAAGTATTCCCCGAAATCAAGGATTATTTTATCAACTACCCTGTAACTGACTATCGATTCCAATTCAACATCCCCATGAGCAAAGTTACCTATGGTTCCTTAATCCCAAGACTACAAACAACATTGAAAAAAAAGTCAAAAGAGGAAGGAGTTGAATACATCATGTTCCTGGTAAGGAATGCATTTGGCTATGAAGCAGATTCCTTAATTTATGGGAGAGAAAAAAGATTTTCTCCAGAGGAAACATTGGCCTCAGAGTGGAGTGATTGTGAAGACCATGCTGGCTTGTTTTTTTCATTGGTTCGTGAAGTTTATAATCTTCCCATGATCGTACTCAGCTATCCAGGGCATGTAAATGTTGCCGTAAAACTGGAAAAACCAAAAGGAAATACCATCCTGCACAATGGCAGCATCTATACCATTTGTGAGCCTACACCTCAAAAAAAAGTATTTTACCTTGGGGAGATGGAAAAAAAATTAAGCAAAAAGCAGTTCGAGGTTGTATATGAATACATACCAACAAGATCCTGATTTAACGCAATTAGTGGTTTCTATTTGGCATATACGCTTAGAGAATCGATCAATTGTTGAGACTTTTCCCCCATGCGAGTAGTATACTTTTCGCCATTCTTGATGAATGAAAAACAATTGCAAGAATCTGCGTTAGAAAAGTATACCACGTCAACAATATCACCTTTCCCGTAGAAATACAGTTTACCCAAGGATGGACAATTGTTATTAGAGACAATGTTTACGCTGTTAACATCTGCGATCATCGGTTGCAAAGCGTCAAGATTCAGCATTTTAAAAACCCTATAAAACCGAGGATTAGCAGGTGTTTTATAATACATAATCACCGCACTGTCCGCGACATTGATTTGATCCATCATGCCTTTTGGTACAATTGGTGTGTAGTTCACAGGTTCAATAGTATCTTTTTTGTTGTCGTCCCTGTTTCTACAGGAAAATAAAAAAGAGATTAGCAATAAAGTATAGAAAAAATGTTTCATGGTGAGTCAATAAAAAAGCCACTCCATAAAGAAGTGGCTTTGAAATTAATACTTTTTGATTAATATGCTTTGTTCTGAGGATCCCAGTTTGTCCAACCAGTCGTCCAATCAGCAGTACCCATGGCTCCACGGAAAGTGGTAGCGACAAAATAAGAATTCATTCCTGTAAAGCTTACACCACTAAGCGCAGGTGATCCTGTTTTCGGAAGGAAGTTTGGAGCTGTAGAATAAAATGGAGCATTCAACATGGCTGCATCAGCATTAGCCAAGGTAACAGAACCATCGGCTTCAGCCTTGGTCTTCATTTGTGCAGGTGTAACAATGGCCAAAGCAGCGGCATCATTCCTGTAAATAGCTGCAGCATCATTAGAATGAAGCAGATTGTTCCTGAATTCTGAAGTGTTATCAACAAAGTATGCCCTTGCTGTACCAGCAGATTCAAATGAAAGACCCCCTTTAGGCCATCCGATGATGATGGAATTTCTCAAAACAAATTGAGTAGCCCTTCTCCACCTGTTGCCGAAATTATGGTTGGCAGCAGTTCCGGTTGCATTGTTGGCACCCACAATGGTAAAATTGCTCATTTGAGGTCTAGTAAACGGAGTGGCTGTTGTGCCAGTACCATCATTATCGCACTCAATGCCATTTGCAGCATCACCGCCATCAACGAAATCTGGCTTACGGCAGGCAATTCCGTACTGGATTTTACCAGTATATCCAAAGTCAAAATCAAAGTCATCATCAGCGGTTGCAAAAGCTACAAGATTTTTGCAGTTTACTGTACCACCAAAAAATTCAAAAGCATCATCATTACCAAAAGAAACCTGTACATTCTCAATGATGGTACCAGACCCAACGCCACCCATGGTTAGCCCATTGATCTCAGATCCTGGTTCCGCTGCAATACCAGCATACTCAATACGGACAAAACGCAGGATACCACTCTCATCATTGGGGTCAGTGCCACCATATTTACGGCCAACACCACCTTCAATAGTTGGAGCAGGATCCTGAGGACGGTTGGTTGGTGCTTTACCACAGAGGATAATTCCACCCCAATCACCAGGGGTTCTCTGTCCAATTGATTTACCACTTGTAAAAATGATTGGATCACTTGCCCTACCATCAGCGATGAGCTTGGCTCCACGCTCAATGATCAAAGCACCTTTTTCTGTAATATCACTTACTACAACGCTTCCAGGAGCAATGGTAAGTGTATTGCCATCAGTAATGTAAACATAACCCTTAAGGGTATATTTACCCTTTGGAAGAAAATAACTCTTGTTCAAGATACCTTGTATAATTCCACCATTCTTGGCAGGGTCTTGAGGATCTGTACCTACTGTTCCACCACCTGTTGTGTTGTTGATGGTCTCTTCAAAATTTACTTTAATACAAGAACTGAAAGAGAGCATTGCGATGGAGAAAAGTCCAAAAAGGATTTTTTTCATAAACTGTGTTTTGTCTGTTTGTTGCTAACGATTGTTATTTGTTTTTTTTGCTGATGTTGAAGTCATAAGTGAAACCTACTGTAATGGTAGATCCAGGCTTGTAGGCATTGAAAAGCCTGTCGACACCTTCCTTGTATGCAGTAGCTTCATCAACGTTTTCATAGAAATAAAATGCATTGTTGAGAATATCTGCAAAGTTGATTTTCAACTCTCCCTGACCAGCCAATACTTTTTTGGACAACTGAAGATCCAACTGGTTTCTAGGACGCTCATACACATTAGGGAACTCGTCATTACCCACAAGGGTCAATCTTTCACCCACTTTGTTATAGAGCAAAGAAGCATTGAATGAAGAACCATTGTATTGAAGACCAGCATTGATCAAGTACGGCGACTGACCTTGCAATGGCCTGTTGGCTTTCACTTCCTTGTTGCCAGCACTCAGGTCTTTGAAAACAACCTCTGACTGGATGAAAGTATAGTTACCAAAAAAGCTGAAATTCTTTAAGGATTGGGAGATAAAATCAAGCCCTTTCCTTACTTCAAGTTCAAAACCCAACGTGTTTGCGCTAACTGCATTTTGATAGAAATAACGGCGGGCGTCTCCATTGCTGGATGGATCGAGCCTGAATTCAATAGGATCGGTAAATTGTTTGTAGAAGGCTCCCAATGTAATGGCTTCTCCAGCCTTGGGATACAATTCATACCGAACATCATAATTGAGGATTGAACTTCTCAAAAGACCAGTATCACCTTTTACGCCATAGTTCATTTCATAATCAAAGAAAGCAAATTCTGCAATCTCTCTGAACTCAGGGCGGGCAACCGTCCTGCTTGCAGAAAGCCTTACATTCTGTTTATCCCCTGCATTGATCAGCATGTTGATGGAAGGGAGAAGGTCCCACTTCTCTGTGAGCTTGGTGTTTCTCAAACCAGTCTGGTCTTTTGATGTGAGCAACTGCTGAAAATT
>CANHSD010000220.1 GCA_947463105.1 Chitinophagaceae bacterium | reverse complement strand
GGATGGGGCCTCTTTCAGGCGGCATGTCTGGACGGTTACTTCCTTGCCGGGTTTGAGCCAGCACCCTGCCTACCAACGGCCTGTTGCAGCTGGCATTGATGATCTTTGTTTCAGAACAGAAACCCAGACAACTGTGGGCATGGCGGGCGATTGTTGCCTGTTTTTTGTGAAGGTTGACATGCATCCCCTGGCATTGGTTTGGGAAGACCAATCGAAACGGGAACTTTTGTTGGAGAGCATCAATTCCATGACAGCATCTACGCTGGATTACAAAAACCTGCACCAGGTCAAGGCAATACTGAACAGCCAGCATTAAGACCTATTCCTTTATTCTGCCGAACATTTTTTCACTGACTTGCAAGATGACTTCTTCGCTGTAGGGCTCATCATCCAGCAATTCCTCAACAAAGGCCTGCCATTCTCCAGTTTCAGGATCAAAATATTCTGCAGCTTCTTTTCCGGCAAAAAGCTTGTAATTCATTTTGGGATTTCCTGCAAAAACATAGCCCGGATAATACCAGTCATGCCCCAGGTATTTTAGGTGATCCAGGGTGAGCAGGATCAGGTATTTCCCAAGGCTGTAGGAAGCGTAGGCAGGATCATAGCAATGGATCTGAGAGGACGCTGATTTTTCACCCAAATCAAAAATACCGAAGGCGATCAGTTTTTCTCCATCATAGACAGCAATGTATTGGCTGTTGTAAATGCTTGTATCTGCTGCACGGCCAAGCAGTGCATCTTGCAGCGTAGGATATCCATCAAAATCGATCGACTCACGGTAAACATTATACAAGTTCTCTTCTGCAATACTGATTGTTTGATGCGGGCCCATCACCACCCGAAATCCACTGTTTCTTTTTTTCAATTTCTGGTGGGAGCTATGTTGAAGAATCTGGTTGATGGAAAACCGCATCCACCAAACCCTGCGCAGGCCTGTGAGTTCGCTTTCATCATTGAAATCAAAGAGGTGTGAACAGGTAAAAACATGTTGGCGCATGCGGTACCATCCCATCTCCAGGTAGCGATCAAAATCTGCAGGGGGCATCTGCTCCGGATATTCAGTGCGGTGGTAAATGGTCATGAATGTGCCTTAAGACAAAAGATGATGGGGATGTTTCCAAGGTGATCGATAATCCCTTTTCAGCAGGGCTGTAGCCTCGCGATCGTTCTTTACAATCCGCTTTACGGGATCATATACCAATGGCCTTTGAAGTTTCATGGCCATATTGGCAAGGATGCAGGAAGCCGTTGAAATATGGCCTTCTTCAATGTCTGCCACTGGCCTGCTGTTGTTATCAATGGAGGCAAGAAAATTTTTCATGTGCTCACGGGTTGCCGGAGCGGCAAACAATTCAATGTCTTTTTCTGTAAGGTCTTCAGGATATTTTTCTTTTTCAAGCACAACATCCCGGTGAATCTTTTCTCCTTTTCCTGACGGAATGAAATCAAATTTCAGGGTGCTGCCACAAAGGGTTCCATTTTCGCCATAAATTTTGAATGACCAGGGATACTCAGGATCTGCAGCAGTTCCCCAGCTGCGGTGTTGCCAAACACAGTTCAGGTTCTCGTATTCAAATATGGCTGTCTGTGAATCGGCAATATTGCTTTTCCCGGGATTGCTGCCATAGATGCCGCCAGTTGAGCTGATCCGGTTGGGCCAGCCCAGGTCCAGCATCCACCGGACTGTATCAAACATGTGGATGCACATGTCACCCATGATGCCATTGCCGTATTCCATGAAGGCGCGCCACCAGCGACGGTGTGGCAATCCATCATAGGGCCTGAAGGGTGCGGGGCCTGTCCACATCTGATAATCCAAAAAATTGGGGACCTCCTGAACGGAAGGATTGTTGCTGCTGCGCATGTGGTAATAACAACACATTTCCACGTGATGGACCTTGCCCAGGAGGCCAGCATCCACAATATTTTTCTTCGCTTCCATCAGATGGGGGGTACTTCTTCTTTGTGTTCCCACCTGAACGGTTCTGTTGTATTTTCTTGCTGCAGCAAGGATGGCTTCCCCTTCCATCACATCAACACTGATGGGCTTTTGGAGATAGACATGTGCGCCGGATTGGATGGATTCAATGGCCTGCAGGGCATGCCAATGATCGGGAGATCCGATGAGTACAATCTCTGGTTTTTGTTCTGCCAGCATCTTGCGGTAATCTGCATAAAGCGGGATATTGTTATTCGATGCCGACCTTGCTGCGATCAGGGAAGCAGCTCCCTGCAATTGATTTTTGTCTACATCGCAAAGCCCCACCACTGCTGTGGGCGTTACTTGCATCAGCCTGAACAGATCGCTTTTCCCATACCATCCTGTACCAATCAGGGCAACCCTTCTGGCTGGCCCAAGCGAAAATGCTTCCAACCCTGATGCCTTGATAGAAGAAAGGGCAAACAGGGCTGCGCTGTTTTTGATAAAATTTCTTCTGCTGTTGGTGTTTTGCATGTTATTTACGGCTTGAATAAAATGATATGAAAAGATAAGACAAAGGGCTGATTTTATGCAAACCTACATACTGCTAATTTCAAGGAAAATCGTTTCTCCAGCCTTCACTTCAACGTCCAATCCTTTTGCAAGCAAGCTGCCTTTGATTTTGTTTATTGTTCTGCCCTGTATATCGTGCAATTTGTAAAACAGATTATCATCAACCACAAACCATTCCTGGTACTGGTTGATCCTGGGATAGTCTGCAGGGTAGTGCATCATGGTGGAATGCCTGGGTACATCAAACTTCAATTTCCCTTTCCACCCTACGGGTGATGAAACCGCAATTTTCAGGCCCGTAGCTGTTTGTACAGCGCCCATCGACAGTTGGTCATTCCACTGCAACGGAACAATCCCCTGTGTTTTCCATAGGCAGTACATGATGGAAGTGCGGGCAAAATTACCATCCCCATGCCAACCCTCAATCATGCCGTCGGGTTTTTGCATGGCCCACATGACCTTGATTTCACTGTCAAGCCATTCTTTCACAGACGCGATGGGTTCTCGGTTGTAGAGGTTCAAAGTACCTTCGATGGCATCTGCATAGCCGTCTGCACTGCTTCCTTCCCAAGGATGATTTCTGTATTTTTCATTGAGGGATGAAATGGCTTTGATCACTGCATTCCTGTACGCGGGCGTTGAATCAATGTTGGAAATGAACCAATAGGCATTGAGGGTATAGCCAAAATTGTCGGCCAATCTTGCGGATAGGACTTTGCCATTTTGAGGATTGACTTCATCATAAAACAACCCATCCTCATTCCTTCCCACTTCAAGGATGCGGTCCAGCATGTCATGGATAAAAGGTTTCCACTGGTTTCTTTTTTCAGGCATGGCATAGTAAGCGGCAATATAAGCTTCGCAGAGTCCGGAAATGATTTCACAACCATGATCGCGGATGCGCAGGTGGTCCAAGGCCTTTGTTGGCAACTGCTTTTCGTTCAGGTAATTGTCTGCAATCTCTATGGCCCAATCAAGGTATTTTCTTTTTCCGGTGAACCAATACATGCGGGAAAGCACCTGCAATAGATCTCCGTTTACCTCTACTGTTGCGCTGCTGCCATACCAGCTTCCATTGATATTTTTGGCAACCCGTGTAAGCAGGGGAAGGTCGTCCAGGATCTCCAGCATGCGGTTGCTCCAGGGGCTTTTGCCCAGCCACTCGGTGAGGGGAATCAGCCCGTCCTTCATGTATTCTGCTGCACCGAAAATGAGCTGGTTGGTATCAATGGTTTCATTCCTGAAACCTTTTTTTGAAAACGAATAGGTATCGGGAAGTTTTCCAATCCTTGGTGTAAGCCTGCGCTCAGTTTTCAACATGTCAAGGGCTTTTCCTTTGAAAAACTCCGGCATCAGGATAGATGAAGTCAGTACCATGAAGGGATAGTTGTCTGCTGCTGCATCCCAGGCATTCCAGAAATCTTTTGAATCGGTGATGTTTCTTGGAATCAGTCCGGTTGTTGTATCAGCATATTTCATCCATGCGTTCACATAGGCAATGCACCGATTGAAGCCCTGGTTCACCAGTTTGCCATTCTCAACTGCCTGCCTGAAATCGGGATCCATGGTTTGGGATCGGACTGCGGTGCAGGACATCAGGAGCAGCAGTGCAAAAAATAATTTCATCTTTAAGCGGTTGGTTTAAAATCATAAAGCAGGCAGACCATTGAAGTTACCCAATAAGTTTATGATCCGTATGCAGTGGCACTGAACTATTTTCAATAAATTGTTGTCCAATCTTTCATCTTTCTGCAATAGACAGATGCTATAATTTTGAACGCATGACAGAACAACGGAGTGAACAACCAATGATCAGCTGGGGCATCATCGGTTGCGGAAATGTAACTGAACTAAAAAGTGGACCAGCGTTTAACAAAGTGGCCCAATCAACCTTGCATGCCGTGATGCGCAGGGACGCAGCCAAGGCAGCAGATTACGCAACAAGGCATCAGGTGCCTTTCTGGTACAGCGATGCAGCGCAATTGATCAATGATCCTGCCATCAATGCGGTCTATATTGCCACCCCTCCAAAGTTTCATGAAGAATATGCAGTTGCTGCCTTGGAAAAAGGAAAGGCTGTATACGTGGAAAAGCCAGTTGCCGTTTCTGTGGCTGCTTGCAAAAGAATGGCCGATGCCGTGAAAGCCAACGATGGAAAGCTGGTTGTCGCCCACTACAGGAGAGGCCTGCCCATGTTTTTAAAAATCAAGGAATTGGTTGAAGCGGGTGCCGTGGGCAAAATAAAAAACATCCGCCTGACAATGTTCCAAACACATCGGCCAGACATCGTTGCCGATAGAGGGTTCAACTGGCGTGTAGATCCTGCATTTGCAGGCGCTGGTTATTTTTATGAT
>CANHSD010000219.1 GCA_947463105.1 Chitinophagaceae bacterium | reverse complement strand
TTTCTTTGGTTCCTTTCAGGTGAATGGTCCTGTGCAGATGGGATTGGGTTGCTCCAGGAGCCAATGCTGCTGCGGGCGATGAACTTTCGAGTTCATAAAACTTGCCCATCTGCTTACCTTCAATGGGACCATCGTTGTAGGCATTGACCGCATCACCAGCAAATGGATGTTGCTGCTGCTCCCAAAGTGAATTGACATAGTCTTTTGTATTTCCAGGCAAGCTGAACTGTGCAATTGTAAGCACATTGTTTTGGGCATCATAGCTGAGGGCCATGGGCAATGCCCTTTCCGGAGAAATACCGATTTTGCTGCGGAGATTTCCATCAGCCTTGAACAGGATAATGCCATCGCCGACTTTCAAACGATCGGCCGGCACTTTACCGAAATAATCATCCGTAACAATTTTTCCAAGCAATGCCGTATCACCTTGTTTGTAGGGTATCGCAATGGTTGTTTTATCCCCTGCATTCAACATGCTCAGGATCCATATGGAAAGCATGCCGGTTGATTTGTTCCATTCCGCATTACCCGTATTGGTAATCATGTTATCTGACTGAAAGCCGATAGCCTTTACTCCTGCAGGGAACTTCCCCAACAATTGTTGAATGGCTGAATCACTCAGGAGGCTGATCTTGCGGTTAACCTTCAGGTCAAAGCCGGTTCCTGAAAAATTGTCAAGATGCATTTGCTTTTCAAATTGCACAGAAAACTTGTCGGAGGCAACAAGATCAAAAGGTGCCGTGTCCAGTTCCTTTGGTACAAACCAATTCTCAAAGGTGAAATCAACCCCTTTTTTGAAATAGATGGAAAATTGACCGCCTTCTGGGCCGAGCCAAAATCTTTCCTCACCACCAAAGGCACTGAAATGTTCAGTGAACTTTCCTGATGCAATCAGTTCGTGGTTCAACCAGCCAAAACTCGCTCCAGCATTGCCTTCCGCCGTGCTGGTCATGATGCGGCCCTGATAGGCCGGTAACACGATCAATTGGGCATCTCCGTTTTCCAACAGCACCAAATCTTTGTGATGCTTACGCAAGAATTCCAAATCATATCCAAATGTTCCCTGCTGCATTGTAGTGTCTTTCTTGGTTGTACTGTTGCAGGCAATCAAAAAAATCAAAAGCAAAGGCAATATTGGTTTCATTTTTTTCATGGTTGAATTATTTTTTTCTGGTCCATACTTTTTCTTTCATGCCTTCAATCCGCAACTGCTTGCCTTTCATTTCAGGCAAGTTGCTATAAGGCTTGGCGCCATGTACAACTCCTGTGCGGACAGGAGTGTGGCACCCATTTGAAAGCAGCGTAAAAAAACCATTTTGATTTCATCGCTATTTTTTTGATCAACAACAGCCTTCGGGACCACAGGATCCTTGCATTTTTGGTGAAGGTTCTCCATTCATGATTTCCTCTTCCGTTGCATCCCGAATCCCCGATATTTTTACGGTATAGTACAAGGTTTGTCCTGCAAGGGGATGATTGGCATCTACAATGATATGGTCCTCTTTTTTCTCTACCACAATGGCTTCTGTTCCATCGAACAATTGAATGTATTCACCTTCATTGATTGCAGTGTAATCTTCAAGATCATCATTGGATACTTCAATGATAAGACTGACTTCCTTCGGGCCATATGCCTCTTCCGGATCGATCACCACATCGATGACCTGGTCTTGTTTCAAGCCCTCTAATGCCCGCTCCAATCCGGGAAGAATATTGTCTGCTCCGTGCAGATATTCTTCCGGTGTAAAGCCATCATTGCCCTGCAATACATTGCCCAATTCATCTTTCAACATATAGTTAATGGATACTACTTTGTTATTTGTAATGATCATGTTCAGGTTGTTATGTGTAGTGTTTGGTTGGCTAAAATAGAAATGGGGTTTTTAAAACTGATGGTGCAATTGTCCCCCTCCTGTTTGAAGGTAGAAGGAATGATTTTGCCTTCCAGCGGATATTGTGTAACAGCTCCCCTAGCTGAAAAGGGCCAGCAATGGCTTTGGCATTGCCTGCATAAATGCCTGCAGCAAAAATACCAGATGAGCGCAGGAAATTTCTGCGTTGCATAAGCCAATCGTTTGATGCAGAAGTTACGTCTTTGTAAGTAAACTAAACCACCACCAACTCATAAAAATCTTCGGGCTGCAGGTACTTGTTGGCCATGGCCTTCAATTCTTCAGCGCTGATGTTTTTGATGGTGTCTACGGAGTGGTAAAAGAAGCTGTCATCCAATCCGTTCAGGACCAGGTTTTTCCAACGGGCAATGATGTGGAAAGGACCATCGAGATCACCGAGCAAGGTGCCGATCAGATAATTCTTGACCAGCAAGAGTTCTTCAGGATCAATATCGCCTTCGCGGAGTGCTTGCATTTCGTTGTACACCTCATTGACCGTGGCTTCACAAACATCCCGACCCGCTTCAGTGCTGATCATCCAGGCACCGCCATGGATATGGTTCACCAGAAAACTATAGATTCCGTAAGTATATCCCTTGTCTTCGCGGATATTGTTCATCAACCTTGATCCAAAAAATCCGCCGAACAAGGTATTCAATACCTGCACTTTAGGGAAATCAGGATGATGCCTTGTAGGGAAAGGTCTTGCAATACGTACGGCCCCTTGCACACCTTCGGAATCATTGATGATGTTCCATTTTTTTTCTGTTGCAGGAACGATGGGATGCTCTGGCGCAACAATGGATGATTGGTTGAAAGGAAGGCTTCCAAAAAAACCATTCATCAATGTTGAATAATTGGCAGGAAGAATGCCTGCAGAAAAAATTGTGCAATGCCCCTGCTGATAATAGGTGGCATAAAAATTGCGCAATGCCTCAACTTCAAGGGCATCGTAATCTTCGGCAATGCTGTAAACTCCATAAGGATGCTTTGCACCAAACAGGAATTCATCAATTTTTCTTCCCGCTACAAAATCACATTTCTTCAGGTTGACTTCCAGCTTCTGCTTCATATTCTGCCTGAAAATATGGAGTTCCTCTTCAGGAAAAATGGCATCTACAAAAAGTTCCTGCACCAATGGCAGCAGGTTTTCCAATTGCCTGGACAAACAGTGCAGGGTTACCACTGCCGTTTCATTGTAGCAACTGCGGTTGACATAAGCGCCATAAAAATCTACATACTCATTGATTTCGTAAGCGGATTTTTTTGAGGTGCCGTTCTTGAGCAGAAAATTGGCAGCCGACGCAATGTTGTTGCTTTTTTCAAACCAGTTACCCGCCTTGAAGACCCACTCAATTTGCACAACCTCTTCTGTTCCTGCATTCACATTGTACACTTGGACACCATTATCGAGGGTGAAGATTTCTGGTTTTTTTAATGCGATGGCATACTCAATGGCATCCTTTATATGGGGCGCTTGGCTTCTGTCTGGCATGGAATGATTTGAATGGTTTATGTTCTAGTTTTCAGCAAGGTACCAAAGGGTATTGCTGTTGGAAGTCTGCATCACCTGGTTGGCAATGCGCTTGAGATCATGCACGGTAACGTCCTGGTATTTCTTGAACTCGGTGTTCATCAGTTCTCCATCGCCCAGCAGTTCATAGAAGGCGAGGCTTCCTGCCCTGTTCATCACGCTCATGTCTTCAAAAGCCATCACACTTTCTGTTTTGTTCTGGACCTTCTGCAACTCGCGCACTTCAACAAACTCATGCCTGATCTTGTCCAGCTCCGCTTCAATCGCGTCTTCGGCTTTTTTGATGTCAACACCCTTGACCAGCTGTCCGTCAATGGCCAGCAATCCTGCATCCAGGCTACCAAAATGATAGCAATTGATGCCCGTGAAAAGTTGTTGCTCTTTCACCAGTGCCTGGTAAAGCCTGGACGAAGCGCCACCGCCCAAAATATCGGTCAATAAATCTGTTGCGTAATAATCATCATCCAAGCGGCTGCACATGTGCCATGTCTTGTAGATCGCATCAGCAGGCACTTTGCGGTGAACCGTCATGCGCCTTTCTTCCTTTTGTTCGGGTTCAATGGGAAGGCTGCGGTTGTATTTTTCTCCTGAGGGAATATCGCCAAACCATTTTTCCGCCAACTCCCTGACCTGTTCAACAGATACATTTCCTGCCACCACAAGAATGGCGTTGGGGGGGGTATAATGTTTGAAGAAAAAACGTTTTACATCTTCAAGTTGTGCATTTTCTACATGCGACAATTCCTTGCCGATGGTCATCCACCGATAAGGATGTTCCTTGAAAGCCAGTTCGCGCATGATGTGCCAAACATCACCATAAGGCTTGTTGATATAGTGCTCCTTGAATTCCTCACAGACCACTTTGCGCTGCACGTCCAGGCTTTTTTTGCTGAAAGCCAGGCTCAGCATGCGATCGCTCTCCAGCCAAAAAGCCGTCTCCAGGTTTTCGGAAGGAAGCTGACAATAATAGTTGGTAAGATCATTGGTGGTATAGGCGTTGTTCTCACCTCCGGCAACCTGCAGGGGCTCATCGTAGTCCGGAATGTTCACAGATCCACCAAACATCAGGTGCTCAAATAAATGGGCAAACCCTGTTTGCTGGGCATCCTCATCCCTGGCGCCAACATCATACAATACATTTACTACAGCCATCGGTGTACTTTGGTCGATGTGCACCAATACCTTCAATCCGTTGTCGAGCATGAATCTTTCGAACTTCACCATAACGCAAATGTAATCAATACATTACAAAATACTCTTGGCCTTCATGGAGAGCATCATGGGTATTCCATCCCTGATCACCAAAAATTTGAGCTTTTGACCAAGCGTCTGCATGATCGTTTTATAGGCCTGGATATCGTTGCTGGTATTGTTGTTGATGGCAACAATGATGTCCTCTTTTTTGAACCCTGCCTTTTCCGCAGGCGA